>JBAYVP010000022.1:0-30539 GCA_041674485.1 Sulfuricellaceae bacterium | reverse complement strand
GACCTGCCCGGCGCGCTGGCGGCCTACCGCAAGGGGCTGGAAATTCGCGAGCGCCTCGCCCGGCAAGACCCGGCCAACGCGGGCTGGCAGCGCGACCTGAGCGTCTCGCACGAGAAAATCGGCAATATTCTCAGCGCCCAGGGCGACCTGCCCGGCGCGCTGGCGGCCCACCGCAAAGCGCAGGAAATCACCGAGCGCCTTGCCCGGCAAGACCCGGCCAACGCACAATGGCAGCGCGACCTGAGCGTCTCGCACAACAATATCGGCGCCCTGCTCAGCGCCCAGGGCGACCTGCCCGGCGCGCTGGCGGCCTTCCGCAAGGGGCTGGAAATCATCGAGCGCCTCGCCCAGCAAGACCCGGCCAACGCGGGCTGGCAACACGATCTGAGCGTGTCGCACGGGAAAATCGGCGAGATACTGCGTGCCCAGAGCGACCTGCCCGGCGCGCTGGCGGCTTTCCGCAAAGGGTTGGAAATCCGCGAGCGCCTCGCCCGGCTGGACCCGGTCAATGTGAGATGGCAAACGGACGTGGCGGTTTCCTGCTGGAATTTGTCGCGCCTGCGCGGGCAGGGGGTGTCCGAGCGGGAGGCCGCCGATTGGCTCAAACGGGGGTTGGAGATTATGGAACGTTTGGCGCGGGAAGGGCGGCTGACCGCCGATCAGCAAGGCTGGGCGCAGCTTTTCCGGGAGGAGTTGGCGAAGCTGAAAAGATAAGTGCTGAGTGCTGAGTGCTGAGCGGCAATCTGCGAGCGTTGCGCTTTGTTCTTCGGCATATCCTACGGGCTAGGGCTAGGGGGTGTCGGGCTGAAGCCCGACCTACAGCCCGACCTACAGCCTGACCTACAGCCTGACCTACAGCCTGACCTGCAACCCGACCAAAGGCAAGGCGTGTAGGTCGGGTTTTAACCCGACTACAGCGCCTCCCGGCGGCAATACGCGACCGATGCGCCTCGTTCCTCGGCACATCCTACGGGCTATTGTGTTTTTTGGGAGGGCTTCAGGGGGCGTTGCCGGAGGGCGTTTCTGCGGTAAGATTCGGACACGGTGCAATCGTCTTCCCATGGAGAAGCCGGTTGTAAAACAGGTGGTATACGTCCTGGTGCTTTATTCTGTATCGCAGGTTGTATAGTAGGGAGTTAACTTCGTTTTTGAGGGAATCTGCGCCGGAATTGGTGAGCCGCAAGTACTCAAGCACGGTTTTAAGCTGCCCATTGATTTTTAATTTCAGTATCGCGGATGCCACGTACAGGGCAAAGTATTCATTGCAGTTGTACAGTAGATTGAAGCGCTCATCGTCGGTGTTGCATGTGGTTTCTCTCGAAACTTTTCCCAATGCGATGATGTCTTGCGTGTTGGTCAAGTCCTGATCCATGTTCAAGGGCTTGAATATCATTATCCACTTTGTTAAGTATGATGCCCTGACGGATTCAGAGATCGAAAACCGACCGTTTTTCCCCTTGGATATGGGGTGATAAATGGCGTAGCGGATGATGTCCTGGGTTGCGGAATTGAGCAGTTCGGCGGCGCGCACCGCCGAAAGATTGCCGGATGCGCTGTTGCTCACTACGCCGCTGTTTTTCAAATAGCGGTCAAAAAGCCTAGCCCCTTGATATAAAAAGGCATTATTAACTTCATACTCTTTTTCATAATCAATATCGGAAGCCTCCCCTGGAAAAGCATGGCCGTTTATCATTGAAAGCTCCAGCACATTTTTATAATGACGCGGCCATGTCCGGTGTCGGTTCTTCGCCAAACAAAAAAACAAATTCTTCCCGCGTAACGAGATAAGGGTCGCGGTCCGCATCTTCCGGCAACTCGACAAAGGTTGTGTTTTCCACGCGGGCATCCTGCAAAATGCGCCTGGCGGAGGCGATGCGCTCTGTCATCTCGCGATATGAAGGAATATCCGTTAGCTTGGTTGGATTGCCGGAATCGTCAACACCATTTTCCCCGAATATAAAGCGGCGCTCCTCTTCGGAAATAACGTCAAAATCGGAATGTTGGAAAATTTCCCGGTTGGCGCGGGCGGTATATTCGTTTGGAACCCTTTCCGGCTGAGAAGAATGCCGGCGCGGAAAAACAGCTTGCATCCTTGCCATGGAAGCCTGAAAGTTAGCTGTTTTCTTTAGATCAAAATATTCGCATTCGCTAACGCTTGCCATTGTTTCCTCGCTTTTTTCCCATTCGCGCTATCGTGCGGGCGCGTTTGCCACCGTTTTCGGCAGATTTTCCGTATACGCCACCAACAAGGTCTTTGTCAGACTGAAAACCGGAAGTATCATTCTGCATGCACAACCTCAAATTCACTCGTATATAAAGCGCTGTATAAAAGTGTTAATTAAGTGTTAATTAAGTGCTAATTTTCCCACCTAATGGCTTTACCAGTCAATAGACTTGCTTAACCGGCTTAACAGCCCGGCAAGAAATTATCGCGTTGAACCGCGTGGGTGCGATAAAGCCGTGCCCACCCTACGGGCTGCCAAAACCGGTCAGGCAAGAACCGTTGCGCCGTCATTCCCGCGCAGGCGGGAATCCAGAGCGCCGAGCCTACCTCCGCTGCTGGATTCCCGCCTGCGCGGGAATGACGAACGCGCGACATTGAGACGAACGCGAAGCGCCGTAGGATGTGCTGACGACAGGAAGCGCATCGTTCGCGATTGATGCGCTTCCTTCGGAAGCCACATCCTACGGGCTTGACTGCTTTTGTATCGTTTTGGTTTGGTGTTGTCGGGCTAAAGCCCGACCTACAGCCCGACCTACAGCCCGACCTACAGCCTGACCAAAGGCACAAGCGCCGTAGGATGCGCCGACGCCGGGAGGCGCATTCTACGGGCTGAGGCGGCATTGCCAAGAGTGAGCGCGCGCCCACCCGGTTGCAGGCCACCCACGGATCAGCGATGCCCTCCCGCGCGCCACAACGCCTGACTGGCCGCATCCCCCACCAGAATCAGCCCGACCAAAGGCAAGGCGTGTAGGTCGGGTTTTAACCCGACTACAGCGCCTCCCGGCGGCAATACGCGACTGATGCGCCTCGTTCCTCGGCACATCCTACGGCACTCCGGAATCGGCAGCCGCTTTTCTTCCCATGCGTGTCTTTTTGTTCGGGACGCTGGAGCGTCCTGAACGGCATTCCCACGCTGGAGCGTGGGAACGATCTAAAACCGGACGGGACGGAACCCAAAAACATACTCACGCGAAGCCGCGAAGGCGCGAAGAAAAAACCCATACAGGCCTGGTTTTTTCGCGGCTTCGCGGCTTCGCGTGAGAAATTCTTCTCACAAATGGCGAAGACTAAACCGATAAGTTACTGATTCCTGATCCCTGATTCCTGATCCCCCTAGCCAAAAAAACCTTTTGCTGTATCATGCCAAAACATGCACCCTTAAAGCCGGGAGACAATGCCATGGCTTGGCTGGACAGCCTGCAAGACCCGAACACGCTGGAAACGCTCAAAACCCTGGGCGCGGGCGCTGCCACGCTGGCCGCCGGCGGCTGGGCGGTTTACACCTGGCGGCGACCCAAGCCCGGCGCGGTCGAGGCGGACGCGCGGACGCATCAATCGTCCACGGCAGACGGGGGCGGCGTCGCCGTCAACTATGCCGGCGACCACGGCACGATCAACGTCACCCCCCCGGAACAAATCCAAAAAATCGGAGAAACCGCCGCTGTAACCAAGAGTAACACCGAAGAAATCCTGTCTCTCCTGAAAATATCGGTAAAAAAAGACCAGCGCAACGCGCAACTCGAACAGGAAAACCAACAACTCAAAGCCGAACTGGCCAACCTCGCCCAACGCCTCGCCCAAGACACCCAAACCGGCGCGCACCACGCCGGGGCGGACAACGCGCTGCAAGGCCTGACGCACAACGACCTGCGCCCCACCGCCGACTACTTGCGCCAAGCGGAGAAAGCGGCTCAGGCGCGCATCACTCAAACCGCGCAAGACAACGCCGCCGCCCGCATCGACGCCGCTGCGGCTGCGCGCCAACTGGCCGCGATCACCGAAAACAGCGACACCCACACCGCGCTGGCCGCGTTGCGCCGCGCCACCGAATACGACCCCGGCGACCCGGAAAACTGGAAACTGCTCGGCGACGTGGAAACGCAAGCCGGCGACTTGGCGCGCGCCGCCGACGCCTACGGCCAGTTCCTGGCGCGGATGAAGGAAAAAGTCCAGGCCGAACCCGGCAATGCCGGCCACCTGCACAACCTTGCGGTCGCACACGAGAGAATCGGCGACATGCTCAGCGCTCAGGGCGACCTGCCCGGCGCGCTGGCGGACTACCGCAAAAGGCTGGAAATCAGTGAGCGCCTCGCCCGGCAAGACCCGGTCAACACGGGCTGGCAGCGCGACCTGAGCGTCTCGCACGACAATATCGGCGACATGCTCAGCGCCCAGGGCGACCTGCCCGGCGCGCTGGCGGCCTACCGCAAGGGGCTGGAAATCATTGATCGCCTCGCCCGGCAAGACCCGGCCAACGCGGGCTGGCAGCGCGACCTGAGCGTCTCGCACAACAAAATCGGCGACATACTGCGCGCCCAGGGCGACCTGCCCGGCGCGCTGGCGGCCTACCGCAAAGCGCTGGAAATCATCGAGCGCCTCGCCCGGCAAGACCCGGCCAACGCGGGCTGGCAGCGCGACCTGAGCGTCTCGCACAACTTCATCGGCAATATCCTCAGCGCCCAAGGCGACCTGCCCGGCGCGCTGGCGGCCTTCCGCAAGGGGCTGGAAATCCGCGAGCGCCTCGCCCGGCAAGACCCGGCCAACGCGGGCTGGCAGCGTGACCTGAGCGTGTCGCACGAGAAAATCGGCGACATCCTGAGCGCCCAGGGCGACCTGCCCGGCACGCTGGCGGCCTTTCGCAAAGATATGGAGATCACCGAGCGCCTCGCCCGGCTAGACCCGGCCAACGCGGAGTGGCAGCGCGACCTGAGCGTCTCGCACGAGAAAATCGGCAATATCCTCAGCGCCCAGGGCGACCTGCCCGGCGCGCTGGCGGACTACCGCAAAGCGTTGGAAATCAGCGAGCGCCTTGCCCGGCAAGACCCGGCCAACGCGGGCTGGCAGCGTGACCTGAGCGTGTCGCACGAGAAAATCGGCGACATCCTCAGCGCCCAGGGCGACCTGCCCGGCGCGCTGGCGGCCTACCGCAAAGCGTTGGAAATCATCGAGCGCCTCACCCGGCAAGACCCGGCCAACGCGGGCTGGCAGCGCCACCTGAGCGTCTCGCACGAGAAAATCGGCGACATGCTCAGCGCCCAGGGCGACCTGCCCGGCGCGCTGGCGGACTACCGCAAAGCGATGGAAATCCGCGAGCGCCTCGCCCGGCAAGACCCGGCCAACGCGGTATGGCAAACGGACGTGGCGGTTTCCTGCTGGAATTTGTCGCGCCTGCGCGGGCAGGGGGTGTCCGAGCGGGAGGCCGCCGATTGGCTCAAACGGGGGTTGGATTTGTTGGAGCGTTTGGCGCGGGAAGGGCGGCTGACCGCCGATCAGCAAGGCTGGGTGCAGCTTTTCCGGGATGCGTTGGCGAAGCTGAAAAGATAAGTGCTGAGTGCTGAGTGCTGAGCGGCAATCCGCGAGCGTTGCGCCTCGTTCCTCGGCACATCCACGGGCTGGGGTGAGGGACGAACCCCAACCTACGCTTGCCGGTCTCACGCGAAGACGCGAAACGTATCGTCAGCAAGCACACGAATTTCGCGTCTTCGCGTGAACCTAAAATACGCTGTTGAACCGCAGAGACGCAGAGGCGCTGAGAAAAAACAACGAGTTATAGTGTCGTGTGACACCACCCGTTTGGTGAAGCGGAAAATTGTTGTAACTTATTTATTTCTCTGCGTCTGAAGCGCCTCTGCGGTTAAGCAAATGCGGTTTTTAGGGTGAATCAAAACAGCGCTGTAGGATGTGGCTTCCGAAGGAAGCACATCGTTCGCGATTGATGCGCTTCCTTCGTCAGCCACATCCTACGGGCTGCCAAAACCGGTCAAGCAAAAGCCGTTGCGCCGTCATTCCCGCGCAGGCGGGAATCCAGAGCGCCGAGCCTACCTCCGCCGCTGGATTCCCGCCTGCGCGGGAATGACGAACGCGCGACATTGAGACGAACGCGAAGCGCCGTAGGATGTGCAGACGAAGGAAGCGCATCGTTCGCGATTGATGCGCTTCCTTCGTCTGCACATCCTAGGGGCTAGGGGGTGTCGGGCTGAAGCCCGACCTACAGCCCGACCTACAGCCTGACCAAAGGCAATGCGTGTAGGTCGGGTTTTAACCCGACTACAGCGCCTCCCGGCGGCAATACGCGACTGATGCGCCTCGTTCCTCGGCACATCCTACGGGCTGCGCGGGTTTATTGGTGCATATGGCATTCATTGCACAGCTTGGATATGTTTTTGAAGATCATGTAGATTCCGTACTCGCCAAGATTTTTTTCGTCTTTGCCCTCTACCATTGATCTAAATAGCTTGTGTTCCATTTCTTCGTTGATTTTACGCCCCGTATCCGCCAGCAGTAAGCGGCTCATTAGTATCAAGAGCACTCTTTGAGCGGTTTGCTTGTAAACGGTTGAGGCGGCAGGAGCGCTGTCGCTAAAATAGCCAACCAGCGACAACGCATACCAGTAAACATATTTGTAAGGATCAAGAGATTTTTCAGTAACTTCATATTCACGGAGATAGGCGGATATGCCTTCTTGCGCGCGGGTTAACCAATTGTGCCCATGCTCCATTTCGCCCTCGTTGAAGAAACTGTCAACCAGTTGTTGCATGCGATTGATATCCGCTTCATGCGCCGGGTTGCGCAGTATTTCTTCGGCCTCTAAAGCGGCGCTGTCGTGATCGTTAAGGGAGATTTGCAAATTGAGGACATCAATCAGCGCGAACGGAATATGGAAGATATGCCTTGCGCGGGGTAAATTGTCCGGATTGGATTGTTCCCAGCGGGATGCAATGCAAGGCGCAAATTGCGCCGCGTGGTGATTCTCACGCAAGCAATTTGCAACGCGGCAGTGCGCCAGCCGGGGGCAATCCAACCGGACAATTTACCCCGCGCAAGGCATAAGCCCCGCCTGAAGCGGTCGATCAAAATGCCAAACTCTTTCTCCCCATCGAATACTGACTTGCTCACAACCACCCCCCATTTTTTGAAAGTATTTTTTAGCAAAAAAAAATGGGCGTAAAATCCGCCCATTTTTTATTTCCCGCTTTGGATTCAGCAGAAAATCAGAGGATCATCCATTGCTTTCTGGAGGGAGGCGGTAATTCCATTTTCAAATCGCTTTCTGGAAGGCTTTTGTTTTTTCATGCAATCCGAATAAATTGCAGCCACGGTAGGCGCTGAAAGCGGCTGCAAATCGGAAACGAATTGTTTCCGATTCTCAACATATGATTCCAGAAAGCTTTTAGACATCATTGGTATCTCTCCCTAATTTCGGCAAAAAAAAGCCATGCGGTTATCGAAAACTGATTCGGAAGGTATCAGATTTCAAGGCAGTAAGCAATACCAGGGAATAAAATGCCGCCTGCGTTGCGAATTTTCAATAAAATCATGGCAGATCAATGTGTTGCAAAGACGGCGGGATGCGCCGACGACAGGGGGCGCACTGTTTGCGCATCCCGGCTGCGCACATGCATAGATACGCCGCGTCCAGCAGGCTTCCGGCTCTGGCGATTCTTGCCACTGCCGTTCCGTCTTAATCGACCCGTCCAGCAGGCCGTTTCCCTACGGCATACTTGGGCAGATGGGCCAAGCAGGTGCGTAGTCTTAATCGACCCGTCCAGCAGGCCGTTTCCCTACCACAGTAACAAGTGGAGGGAAAACAAGGTTCACGTCTTAATCGACCCGTCCAGCAGGCCGTTTCCCTACATTTGACGATATTGGCGGCATCAACATTGTCGTGTCTTAATCGACCCGTCCAGCAGGCCGTTTCCCTACACGAAACTACAGTCTTGATGGACTCCACCGATTAGTCTTAATCGACCCGTCCAGCAGGCCGTTTCCCTACAAGCAGTAGAAATGGGAACAAAAGCCAGCAGAAGTCTTAATCGACCCGTCCAGCAGGCCGTTTCCCTACTCAAAGAGATGCCTTTATGCTTCCCGGGAGTGGTCTTAATCGACCCGTCCAGCAGGCCGTTTCCCTACCCCTGCCTTGTAAAGCCTTATCCGGCGCGGCTTCCAGGGCAGAAATCGGCGCTCACGCGCCGCGCGCATCGCCGGCGCGCAAAAAATGCTCCCGAACGGCTGAATTGCTTTATGAAGCATTCTTCTGCGCCAATCTATTGACAAGCGGGGTAATGATACCATGCTATCGTGGCGTTTCGCTGGGGAATTTTCGATTAAGCCTGAATAAAAGCCAAGCACGCGACCGATGCGCCGCGTTCCTCGGCGCATCCTACGGGCTGCGGGCTTGCAGGGGAAAAGGGGTTAGTGCGGGAGGGTGAAGATCAGCCTTGCCAACAAGGCCAGAATACCTGTGGACAGCGCGACGGAAAGGCCGACCATCCACTTGAGCAGCCGGATTTCGTAATCCAGTCGCTGAATATCGCCTTTCACTGAGGTTTCCAGCTTGAGCACATCGCTTCTCACATCCCGGATGTCCGATTTGGTCGCAAGCTGCGCGTCCATCGCCTCGGCCAAGGATTCCTTCTGCACCTCGATCATCGCGGTGGCCAACTCGTGCGTAGCCCCGGCCTTTTCCAGCCGCTCGGCAAATTTCAACGTGTCGAAAGTGATTGCGCTCATGTTTTCAGGTTACTCCCGTTCGTTTTTGCCTGTCAACCGATTTTGCGCAAAATATAGGGAAATTGTCCGGCTTGGATTGTTCCTGCGCGGGATGCAATGCGCTTCCTGTGGCGGCGGTCATGGCGGAGTTGGAGGATAATCCTAGAAACCTCCGTTGACCGCTTGCCAAGATGCGTAACCTAGTGGTTCTAAACAACTTTGTCATATATTTTGCGTTCACCCGTATGGTGAGAACGCTTTGATCTGGATTGCACGGTTTTCCGGGCGCATGGCGGCGTTGCAACTCCAAGAGAAGGAGAAGGCAATGGAACGACCATTGCGCGTCGTTGCGCCTCTTGTGCCCAGGCCGAAGGCCGTCGGGTATGCCCTGCACCCGGAAAACCGCACACTCCAGCCCGTTCAACGGAGGTTTCTAGTCACTTACCAGTCAAGTCGTTGCATTTTTTGCGAAGAATGTGTCGTAGATCAAGCACTGGTGCGGTTCTCCGGCAAAATGTTTTCACCGCAGAGACGCAGAGACGCAGAGGGTTCGTTATTTCTCCGCGTCTCTGCGTCTCTGCGGTAAATATTTTTTGGGTTCCGGCTTGTCCGGCTTAGGATAATGGCGGGATGAATGCCGTCGCCACACTTGACGAAATAGGAAGACTGCTTGCCGGGCAAAGCGCCGATACGCTACGGGTTGCGACCGTTCCCGGCGACATCGGAATCGCTCTTGGCACGCAGGCGGGTGAAGTGCTGTTGTCGCGCTATATGCCAAGCATCCTGAAATTACAGCCGACAGCTTCGCGTGGCTGCAAAAGCTGCTTGATCATGGCGAGCGGCGCTACGATAAAATTCACCATGCAACGGTAATATGGCATCGCGATCCGCCTTATATGGCAGTGCTAAAGGTGACGGCGGATGGAAAAGAAATGTACTTGCAGTCATTTCGCCGGACTGACGCGAAAAACATCAAATCCCTACGAAAGCGGGTGGAAGGCGCGGGCGACGGCTAGGAAGGACGGGTCTTCCCTTCACGGCCCCGAGGGGTTCCCGGCAACCCGGTTGTGCTCTAGCCGACGTCTGCATTCCAAGTATAGCCCAAGATATGGCCTGATGAGAAGAAAAAACAGCCAAGCAAGCGTAGGCTGGGGTGAACCCCTCACCCCTCACTCCTCACCCCCTACCCGGCTGATCCCTGATCCCCGACCCCGACCCCACCCCCAAAAAGGTGCTGACCGTGGTCAGCATTAAGTCAGCCCTCCCGTCCGCCTACTATGGCGGCATGTCTACATCAAACACACAACGCGGTTTTCATATTTTCGCTCTGCCGGATTCCGGCGCGCCGGGGTGGATTCCTTTGCTGCCGCTGGATCAATTTGCCGGGCGCGATGGGCGCGGGCCGTATCGCACCGATGAGGCGGCGGTGCGGGCGCAATTCGCCGCTTGGGGGATGCCGCTGATGGGCGATTACGAGCATCA
The DNA here is from genome assembly GCA_041674485.1 of Sulfuricellaceae bacterium. Taxonomy (GTDB): domain Bacteria; phylum Pseudomonadota; class Gammaproteobacteria; order Burkholderiales; family Sulfuricellaceae; genus JAGXQV01. Next base: position 20,344 of record JBAYVP010000022.1, on the reverse strand, counting down.
GGGCTTGTATGCGCCGGCCAACGGTCAGCCCGCGCCGGCGTGCGGGTCGGTGACGGCGCTGGAGGCGCGCGACGGCATTTTGGGCGGCGTCGTTCAGTGGACGCAGCGCGCCGCGTCCATGATTGGCGCGCGCGAGTATTTGTATATCAGTCCGGTTTTCGATCATTTGCCGGATGGCTGTGTGGTGCGGCTCACCGGCTGGACGCTGACCAATAATCCCAATCTTTATTTACCCGCCATCGCGCGACGCGATGGCTTAATTACTCAGGAGCAACATGCTATGGATCAAGAACGCGCTTCGAAAGTGCTGGGCTGGTTAATTAACGAGTTGAATTTGCCGGCGACTGCTACGGCGGACGATGTGATTAGTCACGTCCAGATTATTGGCGACTCGCTCAAGTCCGCCCAGGCGGCGATGGGTCAGATTCACGCCGCACTGGGGTTGCCCGCCGACGCCAACGCCGACGCCCTGGTCGGCGCGGCGCAAGCGCGCGGCGCCGGTCCCGATCCGGCGCGCTTTGTGCCGATGGCCGAATTTCAGCGCGTCTCGAACTCGCTGCATACGCTGCAATCCAGCCAGCGCGAGGCTGCTGCCGCGCAGGCGGTTTCCGCCGCGATGACCGCCGGCAAGGTGGCGCCCGGCATGAAGGATTGGGCGGGCGATTACGCCGCGCGCGACATCGATGGGTTTAACCGTTATGTCGATTCGGCGCCGGTGATTGTCGCCGCCCATGCCGCGTTGCCCGGCCAGCCGCCCGCTACGGGCGCGGTCAATCCGTTGTTGGCGGACGCGAAAAAACGCGCCGAAGCCAAGAAGTAATCCAAATTCTCAACTCTATATATAGAAGGAAACTGCCATGCCCAGCGCCACTCTGCCCCTACGTCTTTCCGATCTGCTGAAGTACGAGATTTCGGAATGCCTGTATTCCCGCGACACGATCACCCTGGCCGCCGGCAACAAACTCGGCCTGGGTGCGGTGCTCGGGAAGATCAGCGCCGACGATGCCTACACCGAATTCGACCCGACCGCCGGCGACGGCAGCCAGATCGCCGCGGCAGTGCTGCTCAAGCCGACCAGCACGGGCACGGCTGCCGTTAAAACCGTCGCGCTTAAACGCCATTCGGTGGTGTCGCGCCAGGCGCTGGTCTGGAAAGCCGGTGTCACCGCGCCGGAAAAAGCTGCGGCGGAAGCGGCGCTGACGGCGCTGGGGATTGTGGTGAGAGATGCTCTTTAAAACGGAGTGCTGAGTAGTTGGGCACGTAGTGCTGAGTATGTGGGTGGATAAGCGTTAGCGCATCCACCTTAACACCTCGATTTTTAATCCGTTCATCCTTCGACAAGCTCAGGACGAACGGATTAAAAATCGAGGCGTCAAGGTGAAGGTGGATGCGTGCCCAACTACTCAGCACTCAGGACTCAGCACTGCTTTTAACTCAGCACTCGGTACTCAGCACTCAGGACTGTTTTTATTCTTTGGAGAAAACCATGCAAAACCCGTTTGACAATCCCAGTTTCAATCTGGCCAATCTGACCGATGCCATTAATATTTTGCCCAATCTTTATGGGCGACTCGCTGAAATGAAGTTGTTCGCCGTCAAGCCGATCACTACCCGCACGGTGATGATCGATGAGAAAAACGGCGTGCTGAAGCTGTTGGCGAGCCAGCCGTTGGGGTCGCCCGGCACGCAGGCGGCGCATGGCGCGCGCAAGGTGCGCTCGTTTGTCGTGCCGCATATTCCGCACGACGATGTGGTGCTGCCGGGCGATGTGGCCGGGGTGCGCGCGTTTGGTTCGGAATCCGGGCTGGAGACGGTGGAGAGCATCGTCAACGACCGCTTGCAGGATATGAAGAACAAGCACGACCTGACCCACGAATGGCTGCGCATGGGTGCGCTGAAAGGGCTGATCCTGGATGCCGACGGTTCGACTTTGTATGACTTATACACCGAGTTCGAAATCACCAAGAAGACCGTGAATTTCGCCCTCGGCACGACCACCACCGACGTGCGCGCCAAGTGCCTGACGGTGAAGCGCCATATCGAAAAGAATCTGATGGGCGAGCGCATGACCGCCGTGCGGGTGATGGTGTCCGAGGAATTTTACGATGCCTTCACCGCGCACCCCAATGTGGAAAAAGCCTTCCTGAATTGGCAGGGCGCGCAGGATAACGTGGCTAACGATAAGCGCAAGGGCTTCGAATTCGGCGGGATCATTTTCGAGGAATACGCCGGTTCGGCCAGCGGCAGCGACGGCAACCTGCGCCGCTTCATCGCTGCCGGCGACGGCCACGCCTTCCCCGAAGGCACCGGCGGCACCTTCCGCCAATACGCCGCACCGGCGGATTTCAACGAGACCGTCAACACCCTGGGGCAGGTCTACTACGCGAAACAAGAGCCGCGCGACATGGGACGCGGCACCAACCTGCACACCCAATCCAACCCGCTGCCGCTGTGCTTGAGGCCGGCGGTGCTGGTGGAGTGCAAAGCGTGATGTGGGTGAGGAGTGAGGGGTGAGGAGTGAGGAGTTGCGTAATCACGAGTCGCTAACAATGAGTTACTAACCACGAGTTACACCCCACGAGTTACCCCCCCCATCCTCCTCACTCCTCACTCCTCACCAACCACAAACCACTGGAAAAAAACCATGCCTTACGCCTCGCTATCCGACATGATTACCCGCTACGGCGAAAAAGAGTTGATTAACCTCACCGATCGCTCCAGTCCGCGTTTGAATGCGGTGGATGCGGCGATTCTTGTGCAGGCGTTTTTTGATGCGGATGCGGAGATCGACGGTTATCTGGCGGTGCGCTACACCCTGCCGCTGCCGCATACGCCGCCGGTGCTGATGCGCATTGCCTGCGATATTACGCGCTATCGGCTGTACGACAAGGCTGCGACGGAGGAAGTGCGCAACCGCTACACCGATGCGGTGAAGTGGCTGGCCGCCATCGCGCGCGGGCTGGTTAGTTTGGGGATGCCGCCGACCACATCCCCGAGCGCAACCGGACCGCTCGCCGCCGGCGCGCGCCGGGAATTCTCGCGTGACGCGCTGAAGGGGTATTGAACCTAGAAACCTCCGTTGACCGCTTGCAAGGATGTATAACATGATGGTTCTAAACAACTTTGTCATCTATTTTGCGTGTGCCCGTTTGGTGAGAACGCTACGGACTGGATTGCACGGTTTTCCGGGCGCATGGCGGCGTTGCAACTACAAGAGAAGGCAATGGAATAACCATTGCGCGTCGTTGCGCCTCTTGTGCCCAGGCCGTAAGGCCGTCGGGTATGCCCTGCACCCGGAAAACCGCACACTCCAGCCCGTTCAACGGAGGTTTCTAGGTTGATGGATAACTATCTGGGGCTGGAGCCGTTGCTGATCGCCCGCCTCCATGCGGCAGCGCCGGGGTTTCGCGAGATTATTGGCATGGCCGATCTGGCTTCGATGCAGGCATCCAGACAGACCACGCCCGCCGCTCTCGTGATTTATCAGGGCGATGCGCTGTCCGGCGGCGACAGCCGCGCCGGACAGGGCGCGGTGCAAGTGGTGGTGCAAACCTGGCTGGTGGTGGTGGCGGTGCGCAACGAGCGCGATACGCTCGGCGGCGCGGATGCGCGGTGTGACGCCGGCGTGCTGATTACGCGCACGCTGCAAGCGCTGTCGGGCTGGCAGGCGCCGGGGTTTCGCCCGCTGGTGCGGGTGAATGCGCCCAAGCCGGGGTTTAACGCCGGATTTGCTTATTTTCCGCTGGCCTTTGAGGCCAGGATGATTACCGGGACATCCTAAATGAAAATCGAATTGATTAAGCCGCACACCCATGCCGGGCGGCAATATCAGCCCGGAGACGCAATCGACCTCGATGCGGACCTCGCGCAATGGCTGATCGATATTGGCGCGGCCAGACTTGTTAAGAGGTTTAAGCCTTTAACAGTTTTAAGCAAGGCGCAATGATTATTAAAGCCTCTCTCTTATGAAGGTGGGAGGGAGGCTCAGGATGAGAGACCGTGCGTATCGTCGTCGTTGCCAGTACGTAGACGCTCTCATCCCCGGCCCTTCTCCCGCTTGCGGGAGAAGGGGGCAAACCGGTTAAGCAGCATGATTTTCTTTAACTAAACAAGGAGCAATAACCGTGGCACAAAACACTTACTTTTCCGGTCAGGGCGTCGTTTACCTGGCCGAACGCGATAGCTCGGGCAACCCCCTGGCGTTTGAGGATGCGCGCAATGCGCCGGCGTTCAAATTCAGCCTGAAAACCGAAACGCTGGAGCATAAGGAATCCCGCTCCGGCCAGCGTCTGGTCGATTTGCGCCTGATTAAGGGCAAGAGCGCCGAATGCAGTATGACGCTGGACGTGTTCGACAAAGCGCGTCTCGCGCTGGTGCTCTACGGCGCGCACTCCACCCTCGCCGCCGGCAGCGTGACGGACGAGGCCATGCCCGCCGGGATGCTGGTCGGGCAATTTTACGGCACCGCCAAACCGGTCATCAGCAGCGTGGTGATTAAGGATAGCGCCGCCACCCCGGCCACGCTGGCGCACAACAAGGATTACCGCGTGACCTCGCCCGGCGGCGGCATGATCGAAATCCTCAACGTCGGCACGTTCGTGCAGCCCTTCAAGGTCAGCTACGTCAACGGCGACGCCACCAATATCAACATGATGACCGCCGGCGCACCCGAACGCTGGGTGCGCTTCGTCGGCGTCAACACCGCCGCGAACAACGCCAACGTGATTATCGATCTGTACCGCGTGTCGTTCGATCCGCTGAAGGACCTTAATTTGATCTCCGACGACATCGCCAAATTCGAACTGGCCGGCTCGGTGCTGATGGACGACACCAAGGAAAACGACGCCGTGCTGGGACAGTTTGGGCGGATTGTGCAGGTGTGAGGTTTTGGGGTGAGGAGTGAGGAGTGAGGAGTGAGGAGTTGCGTAACCACGAGTCGCTAACTATGAGTTACTAACCACGAGTCACCCCCCCCCATCCTCCTCACTCCTCACTCCTAACTCCTCACTTAAAAGGAAAAAAATCATGTCCGACTTAGCAACGCTGATTCCTACTCCCGTCGAGCTGAGCCTCAACGGGAAAACCCTCTCCATCGTCCCCTTCAAGATCGGCATCCTGCCCGAGATGGCGCGCACCTGCGCGCCGTTCATGGATGCGTTTAAACCCGGCGCGCCGGTCGATTGGTTGGCGCTGACGATTGAGCACGGGGAGAACGTTTTTGCCGCGCTGGCCCTTGCCTCCGGCCAGCCGCAAACGTGGGTGGAGGGGCTGACTGCGGAAGAGGCTATCCGGCTTGCGCAGACCGTGATCGAGGTGAACGCCGATTTTTTTATCCGCCGCGTCCTGCCGTCGCTCACCGCGGCAGCCAACGGGCTGACGTTGATGATCACGGCTGGTCGGACGCCGTCCAGCTCTTGATCGAGTCCGGCCACCACTGGCCGGGGGTGCTGGATTACACCCTCGGGCAGTTTAATTTGTTTATTGGGGCGATAGCACGGAGAAACCGGCGTGAGTCGTAGGGTGGATAAGCGTAGCGCATCCACCGAATCGGCGTAGAAAGGTGGATGCGCTACGCTTATCCACCCTACATCCTGTTGGCTTCCGGCAATTGTCCGGCTTAGTCACTTATCAGTGAGAAGAATTTCTCACGCGAAGCCGCGAAGCCGCAAAAAAAGCCAAACCTGCCTTGGTTTTTCTTCGCGTTCTTCGCGGCTTCGCGTGAGTACGTTTTTGGGTTCCGGCTTGTCCGGTTTAGGTTTAAGGAACCAACGTGAGTGAATTAAACGTCAGCGTCACGCTGCAAATGGCGGCTGACCAGTTCGATGCCGCAATTGCCAAAATCGCGCAGGATTTCAAGCAGGCGATGGGTGACATGAACGCTGCCGCCGGTCAGGCGGGGGCGGGGATGGCGCGCCTGCTGTCGTCCGTGAGAGAAGTGGAAAACGCGCTGGCCGGGCTAGGCTCCGCCATTGGCAGCCTGTCCGGCGCAGTGAGCGACATCACGGCCTTTGCCGCCTCGATTGTCAATATGCATACGGCTGTCGCGGCGTTTAAATCCGTAATCGAAGCGGGTCTGGGTTTCGAGAAGCTCAACGCCGCGCTCACTGTCGCGACCGGGTCGTCAGCTGCAGCCGCGCAGGAATTTGCTTTTATCAAGGAAACCGCCGACACCCTCGGGCTTGGGCTGAACGGCGCGGCCGCGGCTTATGTGAAATTGGCCGCAGCCGGCAAGGGCACGGCGCTGGAGGGCGAGAACACCCGCCGGATATTCACCGGCGTGATGCAGGCCGCCGGTGCGCTCAAGTTGGAAGGCGACGAAGTATCCGGCATGTTCCAGGTCATTGGCCGGATGGCCGGCACGAGCACGGTTGACATGGATGCGCTGCGCGGCCAATTGGGGGAGCGTCTGCCCGACGCGTTTAACATCGCGGCGCGGTCGATGGGCATGACCGGCGATGCATTCGACAAGCTGGTTTCGTCCGGCAAGCTCACCACGGATGAGTTCCTGCCGAAATTCGCCGCCGGGTTGCAGAACACTTTCGGCGCAGCAGCCGCCACCGCTGCGCAAAGCCTGTCCGCCAACCTGAACCGCATCACCGATAGCTGGGAGCAATTCAAGCTCGCCATCGCCCAAAGCGGCGCGATGGACGCGCTCAATGAAGGGCTGAAAAGCCTGCTGTCCACCATCCAGGCGCTGGCCGACAGCGGCGAGCTGCAAAAGATGGCGCAGGAGATGGCCGATGCCATCGGGAAGGTCGTTTCGGCAACCGTCGCCGTCATTAAGGTCATGGTGCAATGGCGCGATGAACTTGTTTTTCTGGCCAGGGTTTTAATCGCCACCAGACTTGTCGAAATGGGGCTTGAGCTGCTTGCGTTCGTCAGGTCCGCCGGTGCGGCCGCCACCTCGGCCAGTACGCTGGCCGGCGTGCTGGGCAAGCTGCCGCGCACGCTCCAGATAGCGATTTTGGTTTTCGGTTACGAAGTGCTCAAAGCGGTCGGCATTTGGTTGGGCGAATCCATCGCCAAGCTGCAAGGCTACAAGGTCGAAGCCGAAAAAGCCGGCAACGGCGTGGCCGCCGGAATGCGCGTCGCCGCAGCCGCGACGAAGGTGCTGCGCGACACGACCGCCGAAACCGCAGCCGCCATTAATTCCTACAACAACATGGTCGTGTTCGCCAAGGTCGGCGAATCCGCCGAACAGGCGCAAGCCCGGGTCGCTGCGGCAAAAGACGCGCTGGTAAACGCATTCGAGGAATTAAAGGCATCCGGCAAAACGACGCAGGAAGCGCTCAAGCATGTGTACGACGGCCTGAAGACCGGCAACTTCGATGCGGTGCGCGCTGCGCTTTCCGCGCTGGATGAATTGGAGAAGAAAGGCAAAATCACCGGGAGCCAATTGCGCGGCTCGCTCGACGATTTCCTGAAAAAGCTCTCGGTGGACGATCTGATCAAATTCCAGATCAACGCCCTCGCCGCCTTCGATGGAACGGCGGCAGGCGCGCAACGGATGGCCGGCGCCATGGAAGCGTCGCTCAAGGCGGTGCTGGGCAAGATCGGCGTCGATCAGGAATTGATACGCACCGGCTTTTCCAAACTCTTCAGCGACGCAGAGCAAGCTTTGACCGCAGTAGTGGACAACATCGCCGCCACCACGCCGGAAATCAAGGCGGCCTTCGACAAAATGCTGGATGCCGCCAAGACGCAAAAAGAACTGGCGGCTGTAGGCGAGGAATTGCGTCGCCTTGAGGCCACGGGCAAGCAGACCGGGCAAGAACTCGCTGACTCGCAAGCCCGCCTGCAAGCAAAAATCCGCGAAACCGCCGGCCAGGTCGAGGGCGCGCTCGGCGACGCCTTCAAACGCATGGGCGTCAAATCCACCGAAGCGATTCGCGCGACGGCGGAGCAGGCGAGCGTCGATTACGTCAGGATCAGAGATTCCGGCGTCGCCGCCCCCACGGAGATCGAAAAAGCCTTCAAAAAAACGCAGGAAGCGGTCAAAGCGGCAATCGCCACCATGACCGGCGACAGCCAAAAGCACCTGGATAAGGTCAAGGAACTCACCGCCGCAGTGCAGATCGCCGCCACCGCCACGGCGGCAAAAGGCAAGGCGGTGGAGGCCTCGGCCAACGCGCAAAAAGCCGAGACCGACTATGCCAACGCCAGCGCCGAGGCCAGTAAAAGCGGATCGGCGGCGGCCAAGGCCAAGGCCGATGCATTGGGACTCGCCGCCCAAGCCGCGCAAGCCGAAGCGGATGCGGCGCAGGCCGGCGCCCAAGCCGCCGATGATGCGGCCAAGGCGGCGAAAGACGAAGCCACCGCCAAGGAAGCCAACGCGCTGTATGCCAAATACGGCACGGAATCGACCCGTGCCATGGCGGCGGAAGCGCAAATCAACGCCAATTACAGCGCAGCCACTGCCGAGACCAGTAAACAGGCCGCGACCGAAGCGAGCGCCATGGCCGGGGAATTGCGCTCTTCCGCCAATGCCGCGATGACGCTGGCCGGCACCGTCAAAGACGCTGCCGACAGCATGAGCAAATTTAAAAAGGAAGCCTACGACGCACAAGGCTACCTGCTGGACGCAGAGGGCAAAAAATTTGAGTCGGCAACCATGACCGCCGAAGGTTTCGCCGACGCGATTAAAAAAGCCAAGGAAGAGGTGCTTAAGCTTGCGGAGCCGATGGACGCGATGATCAACCGCGAGGTCGAGGCAGCCCGGCAGGTTGTCAATGCCGGCGTGGATGGCGCGAACGCATTTTTAGGCGCAGACCAAAAAGTCCAGGGCATCGCCCAGCAACTCGCCAAAACCGAACTGGCGCAACGGCGCAACACAGAGGCCGCCACTGCGTGGAAATCCGCGCTTACCGCCGCGAAATTGGCTGCCGCCGACATCAAAACCCAACTCGACCAGGCGCTGGGCAGGTTCGAGCAAGTGGAAAACGCGGACTTTGAAGCCAAACTGCGCGCCCTGGAAGATGAAATGGCAGCGAACCGTAAAGCGGGCAATGGCGCCGCTGTCGGGGAACTGGCGCAAGCCATGGCGTCCCTGCGCCAATTGCACCAAATAAAATTGGCAAACATCGCCAAGGAAAAAGCCGCGCAAATCGCCGCAGAGAAAGAGCAAAACGCTCAAGCCGCAGCAGATAAGGCGGCAGCGCTGCAAGAGGCGGTAAAAAGCGAGGCCAACGCACGTGCAAAATCCATAGAAAGCGCCGGGAAATATCCGACAGCGAAGGTGATTGATCCCACGCCCCTGCCGTCCACCCCAAAGCCGCAGGCTGTCGTATCGATCTATCAGCCGGTCTATAAGGGGCCCGATCTATCCGTCTACCTGCCCAAGGAATTTACTCAATACCAGCAGGCGCAACAAGCGCAACAGGCGGCGCGGTCAACAACAGAGGCGGCTGCACAGCCCGTGACCATTAAGCTGGTCGCCCCCGGCGGCGCAAGCGTCACCGGAAATTTCGGGCGCACCGACGTGGAGGCCATGCTCGCCGTGCTGAAATCCGCCGGCGCGCGAGCGGTGCCGGCGTGAGGGGCAGGGATCAGGGATCAGGAATCAGGGATCAGGAATCAGGGATCAGGAATCAGGAATCAGGGATCAGGGATCAGGGATCAGGGATCAGGGATCAGGGATCAGGAATCAGGGATCAGGGATCAGGAATCAGGGATCAGGAATCAGCCCGGCAGGGTGGGAACGATCCAACAGCGTCGTAGCGTCGTAGGATGTGCCGACGCTAGGAGGCGCATCGGTCGCGTATTGCCGGCGGGATGCGCGAGCGATGCGCCTCCTAGCGTCGGCACATCCTACGAACTCGGCACTCGGAACTCAGCACTCAGCACTGTTTCTAACTCAGGACTGTTTTTAAATGACTTTTACTTTAGACACCGTTTCTCTCCCGCTCTCCATGAAATGGACGGATGAATTCGCCTGGGGGGCGGTGGCGGCGAAATCCGAATATAGCTTGACCGGGGCGCTGCTGGTGCAGGCCAGCCGCAAGCTGGCCGGTCGCCCGATCACCCTGGCCGCCGAGGAGGATAGCGGCTGGTGCCCGCGCGCCACGGTGCTGGCCGCCCAGTCGCTTGCCGATATGCCCGGACGGGAAATGACGCTCACGCTACCCGATGGCCGCACCTTTACGGTGATTTTCCGCCCCGGCGAGGTCGCGGTGGAAGCCAAGCCGATCCTGCCCAAAGCCATCCCGCTGGCGGATGACTGGTATGTGATGACCCTGCGCCTAACCCAAATCAACGGCTAACGCGAAAAACCATCCCACCCATCACCCATCACCCATCACCCATTACCCATTACCCATCACCCATCACCCATCACCCATTACCCAAAATGACTATCCTAGAATCCGACATCAAGCTAATCCAATCCGAGCGCCTCACCGAATACGACGACGGCGGCGGGCGCATGTCCGGCGTTGAAGTGACCGACGGCGCGGTGAACAATCTCTTTCCCGATATTTCCCGGCTGGATCGCGTGTATGGCCGCGTTAGCCTGCGCAAGGCGTTTGCTTCGGTGACGACCGCCAACACCGACACTTATTACGGCGCGCACGTCATTATCACCAATCCGCCTGCCGATCCGCATGTCAATGTGACGCTCTTTACCACTAAATCCTGGACGGATGAGCGCGCGGCGGCGCGCGACCGGGTGGAGAGTTATCTGGCGATTTCCGGCGTGTCGCGGCTGGTGCTCTACGGCGACCACCTCACCGGGCAGCGCACGGTGATGGTGTATTGCCGCACCGATACGGTCAGCCCGGAGGTGGGCGAGGTGTATTGCCTTTCCCAAGAGAAAATCGGTTACGACACGGTGGCGCAGTATGTGCGCATTACCAAGGTGGTGAGCCGCGTGTCCACGGTTTTTCAGGTGAGCGGGGAATGCGGGACGTTTTCGCGCGATGTGATTACCTTCGAGATCAGCAATCCGTTGCGCTATAAATTTTCCAGTGCGGAGGTGACCTGCCTCACGCAAAACGCAAGCCCCACGGTGATTCGTTTTACGGTGGTGGCCGATGCCGCGCAATATTGCGGGGTTAAGAAGCTCTCCCAGGATGCCGCGTTGGGCGCGTTGAGCGTTAAGGTGCCCGGCATTTTCGGCCAGATTGTCCCGAGCACGCAAATCGAATCGCCGGTGCTGGATACGCTGGCCGGGATGGGCAAGACGGCGCTGATCCCGTCCGGCGACGAGGGGTCGTTGAGCGTGAGCCAGCCTTTCAACCAGGCGGCCAACAGCGCGGCGACGCTTTATTTCGGTTCGCCCTTCTGTCGCGGTAGCTTGGTCATCAGCAGCCCGGCAGCGCTGAAGGATGACGGCAGCGGCAACATCGTCGCCGCGTCGGGTGGCGCCAACGGCTACAGCGGCACCGCCAACTACGAAACCGGTGCGATTTCGCTCAGCCGCACCAGCGCGTGGTCGGGCAATTTCACCGCGAGCGCGACGCCGGCGGGGGTGGCGGTGGATAGCGCTCACACGGATTCCGTGGCGATCACGGCGGGCAACCGGCAGTATAACTATATCGCCAATCTGCAACCCACGCCCGCGCCGAGGACGCTCTCCATCGATTACCGCGCCCAGGGCAAGTGGGTGCGCCTGTACGACGACGGCCTGGGCAAGCTGGCCGGGCGCGAGGGCGAGGGCAGCGGCACGGTCAATTACGCCACCGGTTCGGTGCTGCTGACGGTCGGCGCGCTGCCGGATGTGGGGTCGAGCATTATTTATAGCTGGGGAACCGGGGTGCATTATGAGCGGCGCGGCATTAATGCCGGGGTGTCGCCGGTGATTATTCCCATCCTGTGCGATGCCGGGTTGCAGCCGGGGACGATCAGTATCACTTACCTGAACGGCGGCAAGGTCAAAACCGTGACGGATGACGGCCACAATAAACTGACCGGGGACGGCGCGGGGACGGTCGGCTATGCGTTCGGGGATATTTTCCTGATCCCCGCCTGGATTCCCGATGTGGGCAGCACGATTACGGTGACTTACGAGCATAAAGAGGCCGTTAACAACGGGCAGGGGGAGGTGTTTCAATGCGTCAATCTCAGCGGTGTCCCCTCGCGCGTCACTTTCACCGATTATGTTAACGGGATTCCCGGCAGATGGCATTCCGACGGCGGCATAACGCTGGGCGCCATCGTGCCCGGCTCGCTGTATTTTTTGATGCCCGGCGGGGATGCCTGGGTGTATGACAAAGGCGACGGCACGCTGTCTTTGCGTTCTTTGCGCGGGTTCGATGCGCCGGTGATTGATCCGAACTACGGCACGATCAATTACACCACCGGCGTGGTGGCATTCAGCGCGATCTACCAGAAAATCCATAATTACTGGGACGCAGCCGCCAAAAGATGGGTGTCCGTCCCGAAGGATGCCGGCTTGCCGGATTGCTTCGGCAATACGGTGTCCGAATTATGGGCGAAATATAGCACCATCCGGTGTTATTACGTGCCGGCTGGTGCTGCGGTTGTGTCGGGTTCGACGATCACCCCCATGCCGTCCGCCCTGGTGGTCGATCTGACCCCCACCACCACTGAGCAGGTTGTCCCCGGCTCGGTGCGCATCGCTTGCGGCAATGCAACCGTGATCGACCGCAACGGCACGCTGCTGAAAGACATTAACAAGCTCAATAACGCCGGAACGCCGATAGGTTCCATCGATTATGTCAGCGGCGAAATGCGCTTCACCGAATGGGGCGGGACGCTCAACACCATCGCCGTGCAATCCCTGCTCACCCGCAAAGGCCAGTGGAACGTCAACGCCGCGACCTTCCGCACCCCCGGCAACCCGATCCGCCCCGGCAGTTTTTACGTTCGCGCGCGGGCGGCTGCCGACAATACGCTCATCACCGGCACGGCGGACATGAACGGCGCGATTGCCGGAACCGGCCTGCTCGGCCATGTCGAGGCGGAAACCGGCGTGGTGGATGTCGGCTTCGGCAGTTGGCAGCAGGACGCGGAATTAACCACAGCGCAAAAAGCGGCATCCTGGTACGTCGCGCCCATCGCGCCGGCCACGCTGGTTTGGGTTCCAACGCCGGTCTTGCCGGATTCCATTTTCTTCAACTGCATCGTCTACAGCAATATGCCGCTGGATGCCGATCTGCTCGGCCTGGACCCGGTGCGCCTGCCGATGGATGGGCGCGTGCCGGTCTTCAAGCAAGGCAACGTGGCGGTGATCCACGACACCGTCACCACCCCACTGCCCGACGCGCTGCTGGCCGGCCAGGTGCTGACATTGCCGCGCGCGAATCTCGCCTACGCAGTGCTACGCGATGCCAACGGCGTCAAAATCCCGACTTCATTCTATACGCCCGACCTCGCCGCCGGCACGCTGGTGATGCGCACCCCGCTGGATTTAACCGCCTACGCCCAGCCGCTGGAATGCGAGCACCGCATTGAGGATATGGCGCTGGTCTCCGACGTGCAAATCACCGGCGACATCACTTTCGTCGCTCCCTTGGCGCACAGCTACAGCGCCGCCAACAGCTACATCAGCAGCGCGCTCATCATCGGCGACATGCAGGCGCGGGTGTCGAAATTTTTCAGCCAATACACCTGGACCGGCGTATGGAGCGATAGCCTGATCGGAAGTTCCACCACCGCGCAATACAACGACACCGTCTACCCCGTCGCCGTCCACAACCTGGGCGCAATCGAGGAGCGCTGGGCAATCCTGTTCACCAGCGCCGGCACGTTCAACATCGTGGGCGAAACCGTGGGCGTCATCGCGAGCGGCAGCACCAGCGCATCAATCGCACCACTGAACCCCGCCACCCAAACGCCCTATTTCACCCTGCAAGCCGCCGGCTGGGGCAGCGGCTGGGCCGCCAACAACGTGGTGCGCTTCACCACCCACGCCGCCAATTACCCGCTGTGGATCGCGCGCACCACCACCATGGGCGACGTGGTCGCACCGGATGATGATTTTAAATTGCAGATACGGGGGGATGCGGATTAACTCAGTGAGGAGTGAGGAGTTAGGAGTGAGGAGTAAAACCGGAGTCCGCGCTGTTTTTGACTTTACTCCTCACTCTTCACTCCTCACTCCTCACTGCCAATAACTCCTCACTCCTCACTTAATATTACAAAAAGGAACCAAAAAATGTCCGTCAAGCTCTACCAATCCACCGACACCGGCGCGCCGGTGCTCTCCGGCGTCGCCGGCACGCTTATCAACCTGCTCGACGCCTGCCTCATCAACGGCTACGGCGCGCAAACCCCGCCCGAAACCGGCGCGTGGGAAAAAACCTACACCAGCGTCAACAAGGCCGTGTATCGCTCCACCGTCGTCGGCGGCAGCGGCCTGCTGCTGCGCGTGGACGACACCACCACCACTTACGCGGCGATACGCGGCTATGAAACCATGACCGACGCCGACACCGGAACCGGGCAGTTCCCCACCGCAACGCAAGTCGTCGCCCCGAATTTCTGCTGGCGCAAATCCAATGCGGCGGACGCGACCGCGCGCCCGTGGGTGCTGATTGCCGATGACAAACGCTTTTACTTGTTTATAAAGTGGCATTTGACCAGTTACCCCAGCTACAGCGGTAATTTCTGGGGCGACATCACCAGCTACAAGGCGGGCGATGCCTACCACTGCGCGGTGATTGCCGATAACAATATAACCGGCACCTATGCCGGCCAATACAACGATTTTTCAGTGCTGTCCGGAAACCTGACTGCCGTGCAAACCAGCAAATATCTGGCGCGCAATTACAACCAGATCGGCAGCGCGTTGACTTTCGGGTTCATGGGCGATTATGCGTTTTCCCCCTATCTCGGCAACGGCGGCATGGCCTACCCTAGCCCGGTCGATAACGGTCTCTATGTGAGCGGCATTGCGGTCAATCACGGCAGCGTCATCCGTGGCGCCATGCCCGGACTTTATCAGCCCTTGCACCTGGCGCCGCTTGCTCACGGCGATACCCTCTCCGGCGTGGTGGGGCTGCCGGGCAAGACCTTGGTGGCCATAAAAATCCAGAACGGCGTCGCGGGAGATTGCCAAGCCATGATCGACATCACCGGCCCCTGGGACTAAATCATGAACCGCCTGCTACGCATCCGCTTCGCCCGCTACAACCTCCACGCCATCAACGGCGCACCGTCCGGTGCGCGCGCCATCAACCAAAAATCGCGCGTTGACGCCATCTACGGCGGCCTGCTGAAAATCGCCGGCACCGTCACCGTCAACGGCCTCCAGGCCAAAAAACGCGTCCTCCTGCTCGACCGCAAAACCGGCCAGGTGTTTCGCTCAACCGTAGCCGCCGCCGACGGCGGCTATCTCTTCGACCATTTGCGCGCCGGCCAATATTGCGTGTTGAGCTTCGACGATACGCTGGCCTTTAACGCTCAGGTGGCGGACAACATCGAGCCGGAATGAATGGGTGAGGGGTGAGGAGTGAGCCGGGTAGGGTGGGCACGTTCTTTGTGCCCACGCGGATCAACACGATAAATTCCGCGTGGGCACAAAAAGCGTGCCCACCCTACCCGGCTGAGCTTTCTAGGATGATCGGGCGGAGCAAAAAATCCACGATGCTTGCGCTTGGACGACTCAAGGCCGGCGAGGGGAAAAATATGACGCGTAAGTGCAGGCTTTACGGGGTGGCTGGATGACGCGCAACGAGCAGGTCTACACCCTGGCGCAGGACTGGGTGCGCTGGATCGATATGCGGCGCTTCGTTGGCGAGCCGGCGCAGAGAAATTTTCTGGCGCAGATGGTGGGAGAGCAGCCTGAGTCGAGCGGCGAGCCATGCATTCCACTGAACCCGGAAATGATTGCGTTCAACATAGCGGTTTCCAGTCTTCCTATTGGGTTGTTCGTGCCGTTTGTGGTGGTGTACTGCGATTATCGGCCTAAGCCGGTGAAGACGCTGGCCGATGGGATAGGGATTGAGCGCTGCCAGTTCTACGAGCGGGCGCATTTGGCGGCGAATCAGGCAGCCAGGACGACGCGGCAATTGATGCTCTTCGGCGAGCAGATGCGCGCCGGGATGTTGGGGATGACGCCGGTGAGTGGGTCTTGAGCCGGTCGCGGTCACGGTTGCCAATACGCAACACCCTCATCCCCGGCCCTTCTCCCGCCTGCGGGAGAAGGGCGCAAACCTGCGCCCGCACTTGCTCAAGCTTGCTTCCCCAGCCGGGTAGGGTGGGCACGTTCTTTGTGCCCACGCGGATCAACACGATAAATTCCGCGTGGGCACAAAAAGCGTGCCCACCCTACCCGGCTTGCCATCTTGCTCCGTTCGTCCTGAGCCTGTCGAAGGATGAACGGAGCAAGATGGCAAGCCCGCCGTAAGCCAGCCTGATGAAAGAAAATCCGTTCATCCTTCGACAGGCTCAGGACGAACGGATTTTCTTTCATCAGGCTGTCTGGTGGCTGTATGTGTTGGCTCGTGCAATGTTTGGGTTTGCATCGTTAAATACAGCGTTTTCAATTAAGCCGGGTAGGGTGGGCACGTTCTTTGTGCCCACGCGGATCAACACGATAAATTCCGCGTGGGCACAAAAAGCGTGCCCACCCTACCCGACTTGTGTGTAACGATGAGCGCCGGAGCGTGGGAACGATCAAACCCAATATGAGCCATCAATATTTGCGCGTTACTGCACCCGGATGATTTGTCATGGTGAAAAGTGTATGGTTTTTACCCTACAACGCCAGGCTATGCAATATAAAAAAAGATGATACAATTTTTTCCATGGAGTTACATGAATTCTGAATTGTTGCAACATGACGGGATGGGGTAATGGGGCTGTATTTAAAGTTCTGTCATCGCCATCCGCTTCAGGAGTAACGATAAGGAATCATGTTGGTGTATTCAGTTATGCAGTGCAAATTTTGCTGCATTCCATTTGATTATTGCCCTATGGGAGGCTAAATGTACTATCCGGCATCCAACTCTAACTTGATGGCTGCGTCGTTCAACCCGAATGTTGCTTGGGCTGCGCGATAATGGCATCAGGTGAACTCAAATCAATTCGGGTCGAGGCCGTTATCACCCGCGCTGATGGCAGCAAAGCGCACCTTGGAACCGTTTCTTCCTGGCATCGCAACCGGTTGATGCGGTTTTGGTGGAATTTTAAACAGTACTTAAAAGGATCACGACATGGCTAGTATATTTACCGATGCAGGCAAGGCAATTGTTACAAACCGGCTGAAAGGTGCGGGAACCGAACCGAATTACATCGCCTGGGGCACTGGCGCGGGAACTTCCGGGGCTACGGACACCGATCTGTTCGCCGAATCTTCCGAGGCGCGTGTGGCGGGTATATCGTCGCAGGCAACGACAACTGTCGCCAACGATACCTACCAAGTGGTTGGCACGATGACGGTGGCAGGCGCAAGCAAGACGATAACCAATGTCGGGCTGTTCGATGCAACGAGCGCTGGGAATGTTCTGGTGAAATCCAATTTTACCGGTATCGCGCTTAACGTCGGCGAGTCGATCCAGTTCACCCAGAAGCTGGTATTCGGCTGATGCAACTGAACGGATCGGCAGTCAACGGTGTAGCGGTCAACGGCTCCGGCCAGATTCTGCGCGCATTGAGCCAGACCGTCACCTACACGTCGTCATCGACTGCGATGGCAATGCGGACGGCGGACATTTCACGCTTGGCGATGGCTTCCGGCGCAGCGGCGCTGTGGTCATTGGCCGCACGGGCGATGACATTTTCAGCCGCATCCGTGGCAGTGGCGATCAGTCGAATCATGATGTTTTTGCTACTGTTCTCGTGCGGTGCGGTAGCGGCGGTGAGCGTTTCGCGCAGGCTTTCTTTGGTGCGCAGTGGAATTGCTTCCGGCGCCTCTGCGTTTTATCGCAGGGTGGTCACAGTGAAAACATCGTGGTGCGCCACTTTACCCATGCTGTCGCGTGTGGTCGGCATATCCAGAACTGCGGCATCCGGTGCATCAGCGCGAGCGTTTCGCGGTTTGATCCGCGTGATTCTTTTCAGCGCAACCGGCAGTGCGCAATTTTACCTGTTCAGAAAGATGATATTAATCGGCACGGCAAACGCCGCAGCGGCGATTTCAAAATTGCTTTTTGTTTCCGCTTCATGTAACGCCTTTGGTTTGGCGGCTTCGATCAGCGCGGCATTCCTGCAACGCACTCGCGAGCAATTCATGAGCGCCCATGTGCTGTTGGCATCGGCGCGGAACCGGGTGGTGGTCGCCGCGGCAAGAATACGCTGTGTTATCGGAGGAAAATGATGGACATCTTGCAAAAACAACCTGCTGAGGTAATCGATTACACATTCGATTTTACCTTGATGCTGGCGCCATGTGACACGCTTGCGGCAACAACGCCGGTGGTATCGATCGTGAACGAAGATGCGCCCGCGCCCGTCGGCGATGCGCCGCCGGTGCTTGGGATGCTATCGGTGGACATAGGAACGGGCATGGTCAAGCAACGTATTTCCGGCGGTACAGACAAAAACACCTACAAGGTGACATGCCTCGTCATGACGTCGGCGGGCGAAAAACTTGAGGTGGAGTTCAAATTGCTGGTAAAGGATATTTGATATGACTCAACGCTTTGCTAACAACGCGGTTTCCACGCTCAACGGGGCTATCAGCAGCTCGGCGACGACAATCAATCTGCAAACCGGGGACGGGGCGAAATTCCCGGCGCTTTCCGGGGGGGATTATTTCCTTGCGACACTGATCGGGAAAACCGCCGGGATGGAAACCTCCTGGGAGATCGTCAAATGCACTTCAAGATCGTCGGATACGCTGACGGTGGAGCGGGCGCGGGAAGGAACGGCCAGCGCGGCGTGGGCGGATGCGACGCCGATTGAATTGCGCTTAACGGCGGGATCGCTGACGCCCCCCAATCCCGATGTGGAATCTCTTGCAATACTTAACTATATAGGATACTGAAATCATGAGCTCACCCCAAAATGCCATCACTCCGGCGCTATTCACTAATCCGCCTCCAGTCACATTTATCGCTGCCAGCGGTACGGTTGCCAAGGTTGTCGTTGATGTCACGCCCGGCGCTGTCGCCATGGGCACACAGCCGGCATTGTATGGCGGATGTACGGTCATCGACCTGACGGCCAGTAGCACGGACGTGCTGAAAAATATCAATTTGTATATCGGCAGCGTGACAACAACGATTGACGCTTCGACCAATACCGGTGCAACGACTTCTACCGCGACGACCAATGCCACGCTGGTGCGCACGCTAGGCTCATGGATTGCCGATGGCTACCGCGTGGGCGACCTGGTAATGCTGTTCGCGCCGACGGCATCCGGCAGCGCATTCTTGCCGCAATCGGTGGAGGGTGTGTTGGCAACCGTCACCGGCGTTGCCGCACTGACGATTACGTTTAACGGCGTCCCTGCGGGATGGACGGCGATTACCGTCAGCGCCGGCACCAGGGTTTGTCGCGTCGTCCCGCATATGCAGGCGCCGATTGCCGCGAACTCCGGCAGCAACGGATCGGTGCCGTCTGTTGGGCTGCTCGGCAATGGCATGGATGGATCGTCCGTCAAAACGGAGTTAAAACTCGGGCAAAATAATCTGCTGATCGCGGCTATGGCGGCGGCGGTTGGCGCGTTGCCGGCGTATGTTTCGGTCGCCGCTGTTACGGCGCTTTATTGAGTCTAGGGGGTTTAAAATGAATGGATTAAGCGCGGGGCTTCCTAAACCGCAGAACGTGATGCACACCCATGGTGTGATGATTATCACATCGTCGCGCTCATACACGATAGCCGTGTCAGGGACGTACCGGATATCCTGTCTTGGCGGTGGCGGAAATGGCGTGTCTGAGGGAGGGGGAGGGGGCGGTGCGGGGTTTTGCGAAAAAACAGTACGCTTCGGCGGCGGCGCTGTTTTAACACTGATTGTCGGAGCGGCGACAGGCGCATCATCCGTAGTCGGCAGCGGGATAAATCTGCTTGCAAATGGAGGATCAACGGCGAGCGGGGCAACGGGTGGTGCTGGTGGTTCTGCGAGCGGGGGAGATTACAACTTTACCGGAGCGGCAGGAGGGTCACGGATCAGCGGCACATATGGCGGGGGTGGTGGTGCCGCTGGGGCGTTTTTTACCAGCTCCGCAGGCGGTAACGCCACAACATCGTCACCTGGAGTCGGGGGCAGCGTCGGATGCCCTTATATCGATGGATTTATCGGTGGCACCGATAAATTCATACCCATGCCTCGGTCCGATATGTTCCGCAATTTATACGGCGATATGACGGGCGCAGTGCAACCCCGTGTCTCTTCGGGCGGGGCAGGGGTGGGAGGACAAGCGGCTGCGGGTGGAAATTATACATATGGTGGGCATGGTGGATGTTGCGCGGGTGGTGGTGGAGCACAGGGGGGGGATGGAG
>JBAYVP010000021.1:0-31058 GCA_041674485.1 Sulfuricellaceae bacterium | reverse complement strand
TGGGCTTGCTTCGATCAATGGTGATAAATTGCTTGCTGATGGCGGTTCTACCTTAAAATATATATAAATAAGCCATTCTAACTCAAAGTGATTGAATTAGGGTAAGTCCGACAGACTCCTAGGGGTTAAAATACGGGTTGTTTCAATCCTCGCCCGCCCCGAAGGACGGGCGCTACTCTTTGCCGCCCAGGGATGTCCTGATTCCGCCAAGTTTCAATCCTCGCCCGCCCCGAAGGACGGGCGCTACGGCGGTTGGAGCCGCAGCCCCGGACACCGCGACCGGTTTCAATCCTCGCCCGCCCCGAAGGACGGGCGCTACACCGCACCGTTGCGCTACTTCCTCCAGCAAAAACCGTTTCAATCCTCGCCCGCCCCGAAGGACGGGCGCTACAGCCGGAAGAAAAGCGTTTGAAAGCCATCCGCGACGTTTCAATCCTCGCCCGCCCCGAAGGACGGGCGCTACCCAGCGCCGAGCATTTCATCGAATCTTTTGAAGGATGTTTCAATCCTCGCCCGCCCCGAAGGACGGGCGCTACCAACGCGCATGAAAAACGAACAAGACATTGACCGTGTTTCAATCCTCGCCCGCCCCGAAGGACGGGCGCTACCCGCGTAACGCCTTCGGTTATAGGCGCATAGCCAGTTTCAATCCTCGCCCGCCCCGAAGGACGGGCGCTACCATCAAGCGGCTGGCGGACGTGCGGCCTATAGCGGTTTCAATCCTCGCCCGCCCCGAAGGACGGGCGCTACCCTACCCGACCTGCACCTGGAAGGGGAGTGACAAAGTTTCAATCCTCGCCCGCCCCGAAGGACGGGCGCTACCTATGTCCTGCTACATCACTGACACAAGATACCTGGAGTTTCAATCCTCGCCCGCCCCGAAGGACGGGCGCTACTTCCGATGATTCGGCGAGACAAGCCGCAACAGCTGGTTTCAATCCTCGCCCGCCCCGAAGGACGGGCGCTACCCTCCAGATCAATTTTAAAAAGGCGTATCATGAAGTTTCAATCCTCGCCCGCCCCGAAGGACGGGCGCTACAGGACGCGCGTCGCCGCACGTTTTCACATCTACCAGTTTCAATCCTCGCCCGCCCCGAAGGACGGGCGCTACTAGCGGCGGTAGGGGAGTTGGGGTTCAGGACCTCACTGTTTCAATCCTCGCCCGCCCCGAAGGACGGGCGCTACATATTGCAACAACTGTTTGAAAGGCTAAACCATGGTTTCAATCCTCGCCCGCCCCGAAGGACGGGCGCTACCAGACGCGCAGCTTATCACACACTAAAATATATTCGTTTCAATCCTCGCCCGCCCCGAAGGACGGGCGCTACGTGACAAAGCACTTCCAAGCCGATTCGGACAGCCGGTTTCAATCCTCGCCCGCCCCGAAGGACGGGCGCTACGAATCCCCCACAGAGAACGAGCATTCATTCACCATCCAGTTTCAATCCTCGCCCGCCCCGAAGGACGGGCGCTACCTGTTTGATCTCATTGGCGTCATTATTTTAGCTTGTTTCAATCCTCGCCCGCCCCGAAGGACGGGCGCTACCCCGCTCCCCATCCACCTGGGCGCATGGTCGCTCAGCGTTTCAATCCTCGCCCGCCCCGAAGGACGGGCGCTACCTGATCCGATGTTCGTAAAGCTCATCGAATGTATGGTTTCAATCCTCGCCCGCCCCGAAGGACGGGCGCTACGCAATCTACAATGGGATTGGGAGATACCCGTACCCGTTTCAATCCTCGCCCGCCCCGAAGGACGGGCGCTACTGTTTCTTTTTCATTTAAAAAATTCCACGCCATCGGGTTTCAATCCTCGCCCGCCCCGAAGGACGGGCGCTACTGCTATTGAGGTGGACGGCGGAAACCGGATGGCAAGTTTCAATCCTCGCCCGCCCCGAAGGACGGGCGCTACCAGGAGGGCGCTTGGAATCCCCGCTTTTATGGGAAGTTTCAATCCTCGCCCGCCCCGAAGGACGGGCGCTACCAAAAGCGCGCACAAGAACCGGCTGGCGATTGATCTGTTTCAATCCTCGCCCGCCCCGAAGGACGGGCGCTACAACGCCTTGACGCGCTTGTGCGCTTCTTCCAGGAAGTTTCAATCCTCGCCCGCCCCGAAGGACGGGCGCTACTTTTCCGGTTCGTCGATTATCTTGTCATATTCCAGTTTCAATCCTCGCCCGCCCCGAAGGACGGGCGCTACCTGACTCAAATGGGCAATTATTTAAATACCAAGGTTTCAATCCTCGCCCGCCCCGAAGGACGGGCGCTACGAGGCGCTGCCGGTGGATGTTCAGCGGGCGGCGGGTTTCAATCCTCGCCCGCCCCGAAGGACGGGCGCTACCCGCTCCGGTGCCGTTGATGGTGTCTTGGATTTCCAGTTTCAATCCTCGCCCGCCCCGAAGGACGGGCGCTACTGATGCCGGTTGGCGTCCCCCCATCGCTATCAAAGTTTCAATCCTCGCCCGCCCCGAAGGACGGGCGCTACTTTGAGCAAAATAATTCAGGAGGTGGGGAAGGTGGGGTTTCAATCCTCGCCCGCCCCGAAGGACGGGCGCTACGGGCTGGGTTTTTAATGACTGCGCTAATTACAAATGGGTTTCAATCCTCGCCCGCCCCGAAGGACGGGCGCTACTAGTGCCTCGATACAGGATAGTGTCATCATGGGAGTTTCAATCCTCGCCCGCCCCGAAGGACGGGCGCTACTTTTCGTTACCTAAGAAAAAGTTAAAATTCAAGTGCGTTTCAATCCTCGCCCGCCCCGAAGGACGGGCGCTACCCGCCGCCGACACATCGACCCCGCCCAGACAGCGGTTTCAATCCTCGCCCGCCCCGAAGGACGGGCGCTACTCGCTGCCGTCCATCACGACAGCGTCAATAAACGACGTTTCAATCCTCGCCCGCCCCGAAGGACGGGCGCTACGTTCATCCGCCCGCAAAGTGCCGTTCGTCAGCACCTGTTTCAATCCTCGCCCGCCCCGAAGGACGGGCGCTACGTCTGCATGATTTCGCGCTTGCGGCCAGTGATGATGTTTCAATCCTCGCCCGCCCCGAAGGACGGGCGCTACATTCTCCCGAGCGCCTCCCCTTTTGCCACGCGCATGTTTCAATCCTCGCCCGCCCCGAAGGACGGGCGCTACAGTACATTTATAACTTATTGACACCGAAAGAAAATTCGGCAAAAGGCCGCGAACCTCGTTTCCAGGTGCGAACCGGGGTTCGGGATTTTTTGGAAGGTTAACATCATTTCGTTAATTTACAACAAGTTAAAACTTGCGCGAAACCCCCGGCAGTTTCACCATAGCTGGGGGTTCGCGCGCTCATACGATCAACGGCGCCTCGAAATCCACGGCGCGGAAATTTCCGTATTCCTTGACGTGGAGTTCCACCGGCTCCGTCAGCCGGTATAGCCGCAGATTATCCTCCCGCTCGTCGATTTCCGCCAGCAGTCGGCGTTCCAGGTCTTCGTATTGCATTTGGTTGACGCTGCATTCGAACACCGATTTTTGCACCCGCTGGCCGGTGCGCTCGCAGACTTTTGCCACGCGCCGCAGGCGCTTGCGTCCGGCGGCGGTTTCGGTGGATACGTCGTAGGTGACGATAATCAGCATGGCTATTTGGCGAGGAAGGGCAGATAGCCTTCCATTTCGCCGCGTATCGTGCGCGCCATGAAACGCGCCTGGAGTTGCGGCAACAGGCCGATGGGGACGCGGGTTTCGAGCAGGGGGTGGGTGATTTCTTCCTGCTTGCGTTCCTGGTAGGCGACGACAACCGTCTTGCGCGCGTCCCCTTCGAGCATCACTGCGCCGCCTTCGCGCTGCTGGAAGCCCGATTCGCCGATTTGCCCGCGATTGACCAGGGTGAGCGCCAGTCGGTCGGCGAGTATTGCGCGGAACTCTTCCATCAAATCCAGCGCCAGCGCGGCGCGACCGGGACGCACGGCATGCAGAAAGCCCAGTTGCGGGTCGAGGCCGACCGATTCCAGCGCCGAGCGGCAATCGTTCATGACCATCGCGTATAGGAACGACAGCAGCGCGTTGAATCTATCGCGCGGCGGGCGGCGGCTGCGCCCGTCCATGGTGAAGGCGGGGCGCGCGCTTTTTTTGACGACAAACGGTAGCGCCGAGAAGTAGGTTTTCGCGGCATCGCCCTCGACGCCGCGTAGCGCATCCAAATCCGCCGTTTGCGGCAGGTTGCGCACGGAGCGCGCGAGGCTTTCCGCAGCGTCGTCCAGGCGCTTTGCGTCTTCTTCGTCGTCCGCTTCGCGCGCGGCGCGCATCAGCACCTGACGGGCGTTGCGCACTTTGCCGGCGATCACCGCGCGCGCCATATCCAGGGCGAAAGCGCCGTCACCCGCGACGCGGTGCTGCGCCTGGCGCAACAGGATGTTGCCGGACACCGCCCCCTCCAGCCGCGCCTTGAAGCGCCCATTGTGATCCAGCAGCACCAGCGCTATGCCGGCATCGGCGCAACGGTGCATTGCGGCGGGCGAGACCATCACGTTGCCGAAGCATACGACGGCGCCGATATGGTGCAACGGCACTTGCATTTTCTTTTCGTGATCGACATCAATGCGCAGGGTGTCGTTGTCCAGGTGCAGGTAGGCATTGGGCGTCATTACGTAAAGGGTGTTCAGGATTTGGCGCATGGTTCCTCCGGGTTGAATAGCGCGCCGCGTAGCGCGTGGATTTTGCCGCGCGCCGCCAGGGCTTCCGGCTGGCAAAGGTCGTTAAGGGAGCATTCGCGGCACCGGGCGTCGTTGGCGGGCGGCGGCAATATGCCGGAAGTGAGCATCGCGCGCACTGCCGCCACGGTTTGCTCCAGTTTGCGGCGCAGTGCCGCGTCTATCGCCACTTCGCGACGGCGGCGCGAGCCGTGGTGGAATATCGCGCCCTTGGGAACCGGATGCCCGGTCATTTCTTCCAGGCACAGGGCTTGGGCGGCGAGTTGGAGGTCGTCGTGTATCTTTTGGCGCTTTTTCCCGTGCTTGTATTCCACCGGGTAAGGCACGCCGTCGGTTGAAAACTCCACCACATCGCATTTGCCCACCAGCCCCAGGCGTTCCGACCACACCGGCAAGGCGCGCTCCACCCGCACCCCGGTTTTTTCTTCGAAACCCGGCTCGTCCACCCGCTCATGCACCGCATTGCCGCGCTGGGTGTGGACATTCTGCTCGAACGCCTGCTCGACATGGATCAGCGCGCATTGGCGCGGGCAATAGCTCCAGTGCTGGAGGGCGGAAAGGGCGATGGGGTCGAGGTCAGTCACGAATATTCCTTATCCTGAAAATGGATTAAGTATTTGCAGAGTCGGCGTAACCCATAAGCCATGATGCATATCTTCGCTGTAAAGTATGCCGCAGCCGGCATGTAATGCCGTCGCTACGATCAGCGCATCCCAGTGGGAAAGCGAATACCGGCGCGTCAGTTCAATGGCAAGATGTACATCCCGTGGTTCGAGCGAGATCACCTCGCAACTCTCCATCAGAAAAATCGCCACCTCTTGCGCGGCAGCAAGGGGACGTCCGAGTTTGCGAACCTGAACATTGATCGTTTCGTTGACCACTTGTACGCTGATGACAGGTCTCTGAAGCAGCAATTCCGTCGCAATGCGATATTGCGGCAAGGTCGCATTCAGGCCATAAATCACGACATTGCTATCAACGAAGACCTTATCGGTCATTCAACTCGTCCCGATTGAATTTAAGGTCGGTGGCTGATACCTGGTGCCTGGCAAAAAAAGCCTCAATTTCCTTGCGTCGCTGTTCAAGAGACTCATATGGCACCGGCACCACCATGATTTCGACCGGATGGTTAAGGTAAGATTCGGGAATATCAACAGTTAAGGTATGTTCGGTTGGTGTGATGGTACGGATGAGCATGGGATGTATTCCTTTGTGTGCTGAATAGTTGTCAAGCATCGCGTATTGCAGCGTTCTGCGCAAGACATATCATATAGAGCAGGGGCTTTGTGCCTACACTGAATTTGTCGCCACGAATGCCAGTGCAGCCTAGAAGTCTTCCCGCGTAATGTGTGGATAGGATTCGATAATATCCTCGACCGACCAGCCATCCGCCAGCCCTCTTAACGCCATATACAAGCGCGCCGCTTCCTTGCGCCGGCTGCGCTGGGGCGAAAACGGCTTCTTTTCCACCACCAGCAGATCAATGTCGGAATCAGGCCGCGCATCACCCCGCGCACGGGAACCGAAGAGAATGATGGTTTCAGGGGCGACTTCGCGGACGATCATTTCCACCATTTGTTGCAATAGGGCTTTTTCGTTGGTATCCATAATCCTAGAAACCTCCGTTGAACGGGCTGGAGTGTGCGGTTTTCCGGGTGCAGGGCAAAGCGCAACGACGCGCAATGGTTGTTCCATTGCAAGGAGTTGCAACGCCGCCATGCGCCCGGAAAACCGTGCAATCCAGCCCGTAGCGTTCTCACCAAACAGGTGAACACAAAATAGATGACAAAGTTGTTTAGAACCACCATGTTACACATCTTGGCAAGCGGTCAACGGAGGTTTCTAGGATAATTAGTTCTTTCCCTCACGGCTCAAGCCGACAAGCACCAGAGCAATTCTTCCCGTGACACGTTGAAGTGCGCAGCAACACTCGCCGGAATCGCCCCCAGTGTGCCAACACGAAGCGGATCATGCTTGGGAATAGTGACATGGTGTTCACCGTTGGACTGTGTGCTCAAGCGAAGATGGCTTCCGGTTTGGCGCGTCCTCCTGTAGCCGAAACGCTCCAGAAGCCTGACCCTGTCCGCACCGGAAAGATCGCGTGGCAGTGTCTCATGCCGCTATCACCTCTTCCCGCGAGAAATGCAGGCGGATGAGGCACGGCGCCTGTCCTTCATCGAAATGGCAATGCACGGCATCGCGCACCTGCTCATGCAACGCGGGAATATCGTCCGCCTCGGTAAAAATACCAGCCCCCATCGCTCGGGCAATGTAGCCGCCCTCCTGAGCATCTTCGACGATAAAATGGATTTCGGTCATGAAAGGGTTTCCCTTTATCAGCAAGCAATCATTACGCAATCAACTTTCAGAGAGTCTCCTGCCCAGTCACGGTCGTTTTGCCTGCACCGTTCGGCTCCGCCATTAGCAACAGCCGAGGTTGTTCAGCCGAGATCATGAGACCAGCGCTGCATCCCTGGCGCGCGCATCTGCTACGGCCTCAGCCAGCTTGCGACGCATCCAGACGGTCGATTCCTGTTGGCGCACCATCGCCAAATCGCGCGCCTCGCCCATTACATCGGCCAGTTCCTCATCAGTCGGCTCGGTATCTGCGGCCAGAGGGAGGCGTTTTTTGGATAAATCAGCCATGCAAATCTCCTTCGGCCACATAGCGGTTAACCGCTTCCACGCTATCGAAACGGGCGAATTTTCCGAAATACTGGGTCCAATCAGGGGAGGCGCTCTGGCTCGGGCGCTGCCGCACCAGAACAATCACCTCGGCCAGCGTCCCTTCTGGAAGGTCGGGTGTGGGGATATGCAAAACGTGGTCGGCGCTCACCTGAGCTTCATAACGAATGGCTTGCATGGGTTTTCTCCTTCATCAACGTTCGACACAATACTTCAGCCTTGCAGAACTTTCGTCTTGAGCCAAATTGCCAATTTCACTTACCGCCTATTTTCTCAGCACACCCACGATTTCGGTGTTGCTCAGGAGCAGTTTACGGCCATTGGGCAGACTGATTTCGGTAAAGCTGCGTCCTATATCGTATTTTCCCTCCAACGCACAGCCGCTCTCGGTGGTTGAAGGTGCTGCGCCCGCCGTTTTCGCCAACGAGCAACCGGCGGGGCGTAGCGCCAGCGTACCTTGACGGGGAAAATCCGGGGTGAGAAGCGCCATCGCCGCCACGAAAATAAGCATGGAGCCGTAATATAGCCAACCAGTGGCGCCGCTCATTCCTCTACCTCGGCAATAATAGATACTTCCCGCATCCGGGCTATGTAACCGTCTTTCTGAGCATCTTGGAAGATAAAATAGATTTGAGTCACGAAGCAGCATCCATTTTAACAAAACAGCTATTATTCAATCAAAATCCATCAATAATTTCAGGGGATAATCCATCAAGCACGTCAAGCGGGAAGCTAAAGCTACCATCTGCTTGTAGTTTATCTTTTGGTAGAGTGCG
Source organism: Sulfuricellaceae bacterium (assembly GCA_041674485.1). Classification (GTDB taxonomy): domain Bacteria; phylum Pseudomonadota; class Gammaproteobacteria; order Burkholderiales; family Sulfuricellaceae; genus JAGXQV01. Next base: position 22,919 of record JBAYVP010000021.1, on the reverse strand, counting down.
ATGCACCTTGGCTGAAGAATACTGGCCTGATTTACAGTTATGTTTCCACCAAACCACTTTAACGACTTCCATACTCCCTGCCGGTCTGGCGGACGACTCATCGTTCTCAAACAGCCTTGGCAAAATTTTCTTGATGGTTTCGGCGTCGGCATCGCTGAATCCGGTTCTTTCGGCCAACTGCGGATTCATGCTGCCGAAAAAGACATAAACGCCTTTATCCACACGGTGTTTCATGCCCATTGTGTCGGAGCCGCGCTTGGTGCCGTCCCCCTCGCCACTGACGCTCTTGGTAATCTGGGTGCTGCTAATGTCGACAGGCTCCACGCTGAAGGCGGACTGTACCGTGACGGGGCCGCGGATGCCGATGGACACGCCACTATCGCCTTCGGCATCAGCATCTTTTTTGCCCTTCTTGTCAGATTTGAACGCAAAAAGCTGGCCAAATGCACGAACGTCGAACCATTGTTCGCAAGCCAGCTTTGCCGTTTCGCTTGATCCCAGCTTCTTGCCGAGTGCGGCTTCTGCCCTTGCTTTGAGGCTTTTTGCATCGTCCACTTTTCTATCGTCGGACTGCACGAAAATGTTCTGCCCACCTTCCAACAGGCGATCCCTAAGTTTGCGCTTGAGGCAAACATCGGTGATTTCTCCATGTCCGTCATAGTCGGCACGGGGGCGATTGCCATTCAGCGGGTCGCCATTAGGGTTCGCGTTTGTGACGCGCAAGACAACGGCAAAGTCGATTTTGTTTTGCAATGTGCTCATGGTGGCTTCCTTAATTGGTTTCGGCAATGGTGGCTTCTATATTCTCGTCTTGTTCCGTTTCAGGCTTGGTTCGGAGTGTCTGCCGCTGGCAGTGGTAGCCCAGCAAAAACTCCCCGGTTAGCTTTTTGTCCTCCATAAAATCATCTGTCCGAAACAAATTAACAACATCATCAAGTTGGTTTTCCATTGCCGCGAGAAATGCCGGACGCTTTGCTCGCAAGCGGGTTTTGTATGGGCTTAACGAAAGCTCAATGGTTTTCCAAGTTGAAAACGGATGGTCCGCAAAACGTTGCATCAGCTTTGCGGCGCTGGTGTCGCGCTTTTCACCGCCTACATACAACGCCCGATCTTCGATGTTTTCCGCAATCGCCAAAAGTCGGCCATACAAGTAATCACGGCTGGTTCGGTTCAGTTCTAATGCCATTTGGTAATCCCTTTCTTTGTGATAGCCTTTGAATAAAGCACAAGCAATTCCGAGATATTTTTCCCATTCCCAATGCTCAAGCCCAACTCGATTACTTGCCCTGTGTGTGGTTGATTCCACCAGGTCGCGAGGAACATGTTGCCCGTCAATGATGCAAGGCAGCAAGCGTTCTACAGTGGCCTTGCGGAGTTTTTCATCCAGCCTGCGTCCAAACGCTGCTTCGGCAATATCCTTGGGCGCCGGCGCACCAATGAACTTCGTGTCTTTGCCGAAATTTTGATACCAGGCATGGTCGGTGTGCCATGCTTCAATTCGGTCTAGAAATTCGGAACCGTCAAGTTCTCGGTAGTAGGTAATCGCCATGCGGCCAGGGGTGGCTGAATCCAGCGCCATAACCACGATCTCATTGGAGGAACCAAGCTCTGCCCGATACCCGGCAAGGAGTTTTGCCAAGCGCAGTCCAAAAGCTTGCCCGGCGTTGTTTTGATGCGCTTGCTCTTGCTGGGCTTCCGGCTCGTCTGTTTCAACCCCGAATAGATCAAAGGAGCTGGCAAGAGGATCCGGTGTTCTTTTTCCAGACACAGCCCATGCAACAACAGCTTGATCGCCATTTCGATAAGCCTGCCGCGCAATCAGCCAACGCAAAGCGTTATGTGCTTTTTGTGTGATTTCGAAACCTACGCCACAGGCTTGGTTCGCATCGATAAAGCGCCCGCGAAACGTAAAACCGCTGGTGTCGTTGGATGAAATAAATTTTGCTTTATCCGCACCGTGCCTGAGTTTGGCGGGATGTTGCTCTGCCAAACTCAGAATGTCGCCTGTGACAAAACAAAGTCCCTTGTTATCTTTCTGGTTGCTGTAGAAACCAATCCATGCATCCATCAAGCCCTGATCTTTCCAGGTTTCAGGTATGGGGTCGCCAGGAATTTCCACCCGCCAGCGAATAACAGCGCCATCCGGCGGGTTGCCATTAGGCATAATACCGAAAATCGGTGGCGCATCCTTTTTTTCGCCTCCCCACTCCGCCAGCAACTGTCCTTCCTCATTGGCAGGCAGAATTTTTGCATCAATTAAGTCACCAACCAAACTTCCTTTCCGTACATAAGATTGAATCGCAACCAGCTTGGGATGCGTGAAAGTGGAACTGGACCAAGCGGATAATAAGGTTAGGTAAATCTCGTGCGGTTCGGTTGGATTGCCCGCAAACCCTGATGTCACCACACCACCATACTTGATGAAATCTCCCGCAAGGTATTGAAGCTTGTCACAAAGCGGATGATTGACGGGTTTGCTGCCGGCTCTGCCGGCAGAAGCTTCCGTGCATGGCACAAGCGTCACGCCTTGCCCTTTCGGAATTGTATTGGCGCGTAAGAATCCCCCTTTGCCGTCGATACTCACCTCAATGTGCGCTTGTTGGGAAGTATGGCATATGGGTTCCAACAATGTCCCGGAACTCGACAGATCAGCCTGACCGGCGCACTGTTCATACGTTTCATAGAGTTTCTGAATCCAACTCATGTCAGCTCCTCCAAAGACAAGGGTTCCTCTTTTTCAACGTCAAGAAGGTTCAGTCCTCGTTCGAATTTCTTGGCAGTCATTTCCCGGACGAATTTACGATCTTTGCACTCTTCCGGGCGAACAAACTGAATCACGCCGTTCACCATCGTGGGACGCCAAAAACGCGTGTGGAGAGTGTTGTCGCCAGTCTCGTCAGGATAATCAAACCCGTGAAACATGATCCCGTAAGCAAGTTCACCATCATGATCGTAAGCGCCTTCTCCAGAACCGAATTTACAGGGTTCGACATAACCTTGACAATCGCGGGTGCCGAGGAATATATCCTGGCGACCGCCGCGTTCCAGCATGCGCTTGGCGACAATGTGATGTTTGGCTTCGTTGCGGTCTTCCGCCAGTTCAGGCCGGTGAATATTCCACTCAAAATGCGCCTTCACCTGATATTCGACATCCGACAGGAAGGTGTAGATTGCCAAGGTGTTGCCCCCGCCATACTCCAGCGGTTTGGTGCCTTTGGTCTGAGTGCGGATGCGCTTCATCACCCGGACTTCGTCTATCACCCAGGTAATGGTGGGCTTCCAGTAGATCGACTTGGCAACGCCTTTGAGCGCCTCGTAAGTCGGGATATGGTAGGAGCATTTCTCGCCGCCGATTTTTGTCAGCGGATCGGTGAACAGGGCAAATCGTCCCCATACCTTGAATTCGATACTGCTTCTGGTCAAATCAGACACAATAAACCTCCATCGGTTTGGGAGTAAGGCCAAGTCCAAAATCGTCGTAGTAATACCGGGAGTCGAGATAAAGTATATCGATGCCTTCCTGAATTTCCCTTACAGCCCCGGCGTCAAGCAACTTTTGCAAATCATGCGAAAAAACGTTAACGCTGTATTGCCGCGCGCTACGCAAAAGATCGAACTGCTTTTCGATGAGATAAGCGCCTTTCATTTTGTTGATCAGTTCTTCTCCTTCTTGCCCGTAGGGAACGACCACGCCTCGGGTTGGTGCATCAATTGACTTGAACGCCTTGGCGGCGGACATGAAAGACTGGCGAAGATACAGACTGGATGGCTTACCTTGACAACGGCGAAGCTCTTCTGCCGCGTTGGCATTACCAGCCAACAGGTTTAGCAGCGTGTCGTCATGCCCCAATACTTTACTGCCTACCGGGTAATCCATTTCACCGCGCCGTTCTGTAAAATAGTAATGAAAATAGCGCTCTATAGCGGCTGGACCAAGCAAATCATTATCAAATCCAGCGGGGTCTTTTTCAAATTCGTCGAGAAGCCGTTCCGTGACGCGCTGCCCGCAAGCAATGTCTGCCAGCATATCTACGCACTCTTCGCTAAGGTTGACGACATAGACACAGCCAATATCCCGCAATCCATTCCGATTGCATCTTCCCGCAGCCTGAGCAATGGAGTCCAGCCCAGCAACTGAACGGATAACGGCGCCAAAATCAATGTCCACGCCCGCCTCAATCAACTGGGTGCTGACGCAAAGCAATGGTTCCTTTGCGTCAAGGCGCTGCCGGATTTCATCAAGAATGGTACGGCGGTGAGCCGGGCACATATTCGTGCTCAGATGGTAAACAGGCAGGCTTGACCGGCAACGGCATAGCTGAAATATTGCCTGCGCCGATTTTTTGGTGTTGACGATTACCAAGCAACTATTGGCGTTCGTTGTTTCTTTCAGCGCGAGGGCTGCAACCTCTTCATATGACCAACCACCGGGTTTCCTTTGATTAAGCACTTCAACCCGCTTAAGTTTTTTAAAGAGATTGCCGACATCCGGCATGATTTCGTTGTCCGGCGGAATGCGCAACGCCCCTTTGGATTGCGCCACCCTATCCATAAGCGGTTGTGTTGCGGTGCATAAAACAACGGTTGTACCGCAATGCTCTACAAGAAAATTGATGGCGTTGCAGAAGAGATGTATGCAATTGACAGGCAGCGTCTGGATTTCATCAAAAACCAATACGGCATTGGCTAATTGGTGTAAGCGTCGCGCGCCGCGTGTCCCTGCGCCGAACAGCGTTTCAAGCATCTGGACATTGGTGGTGTAAATAACCGGTGCATCCCAATTTTCAACCAACATCTTGGTCTTCCAGTTTTCCTCTTCCGGCATGAGGTTGGAATGATGCTCAAGAACAACGCTGCCTGCTTCAACACCACTAGGCTCAAGAGTTTTTTGATTTGCATTGGCAGACTTTTGCCTGTCGGTGCCTTTTATCCAGCAAAAACTATTAGGCTCAAGAACCTCCCTGACCACATCAGCATTCTGGTCAATGATGGAGGTAAAAGGGATGGCATAAATCACCCGATCCATTTTGTGTTTTTCCGCATGATGCAGAGCAAAACGTAAGCTGGCAAGTGTCTTGCCGCCTCCCGTGGGCACCGTCAGGGTGTAGATGCCTTTTCCCCCTTCTGCTTTGTCACGGCAATGTTGAGAAATGTTACTACGGAGTTCGTCGATGGGTTTCTCCACCACAAAATTTGACAGCCGAGCCTCAAGCCGGTTTGTCAGGCTCCCCCACGCATCATATTGCCCATTTCGCCTTGCCTTTGCAGCGCGCGGCTTTTCAAAATCCGCACTATCAATACGGTCTGCATCAATTAAACAACTGAACAGATAGCGAACAAGAAGCCCCACCTTGAAACGAACGATTTGTTCATCACCGCGTTCCTTTTCAAATTCAGCCACTTGTCGGAGAAATCGTATAACGCCATCAATCAGTTCCGGTTTGCTTAGTAAATCATTGAGACGCGCCGCAACGGCTTTGTCCATCCTGGCGATAGCCTCTCGGAAATGGGTGAGGTTATCGGATTTACCGATTCTCTTTGTGAAGCGGTCTTCGCCAAAACTGCCGGTGTCGGAAGATAGGCAATCAATCAGACCTGAATGATGGGAGGCGATACACAAAGATAATATCTGCCCAACAATCGGCCCCATTTTGCCGCGAGTGGAAAGCGTCTGCCAAATGAACTGCGCTCCGGCAGTGGAATGATCCACCTTTCCCTTCTTGCCCTTTGCATCAACGAAATCATCTTCATCCTGATCAATCAAACCGACTGCGGATTTCAGGTAAACCTGAAATTCATCGCTGTACTTGCCCAAATCATGAAGCAAGCCAATCAACTCCCCCTGTTCCTGCAAGCCGATTTTTGCCGCAAGGGATTTGCTAATGTCGGAAACCTCAAGCAGATGCTTCTCAACACTTTGTATCGCCCCATCCGCTTTCCTTTGATGGGCAATATAGGGGAGTGTCTCACGGATTCCATTAATTTCATCATGGCCGACAGATATTTCCATGCAGTCACCTTGCCTGAATTTTGGATAAATTCACACCAATTCCATTCGCGCAGACCAGAAAGTGCGCGGTGTGAGTAATGTCTTTTGCAAACAAATAGGCAATAACCATCAGGCCAAACAACAAGGTGCTCAGCAACAAGGCATAAAATCTGTCCGTCTGAAGAAGCCTCAACGCGTGAATAACTTTTGACCAATCCATAGCTGCCACCATCGCCATACATCTAAGATAGCGGCAGCATACCACAAAAATTCCTTCCTAGAAGAGGTGGATTGATTATGTTCTAAAATAAGCGCATAATCTCCTTGCGTCTTTCGAGACGAGGATTGAAACCTAGATGAGGTAAAAGTGCTTAAAAAAAGAGGTGGCGGGGGGCTTTCCCTCGCCATCTTCCCATCCCAAAACAAACGATTCAAAGGCATTATATCATAGCAGGAAAAATGGGCTTATTCTTTCTCGCGGATATTTCGTAAATTTCCACCCATCAAGCGTTCCTTTTTAACGCCCGATAAACCTAATCTCGTCGTTATGTTTGCCGACCACGCAGGATGCGTAGCGCTTCATCGCTATAGTCGTACACCACCCGGTATTCGCCGATGTCCACTTGCCGGTGCAGTGAGATACCTACTGCCGGAGTATTGACGGCAAACCCGCTTGCTATCGCCGGCGATTTCAGAAATATTCGTCGCAACATGACGCGTTCCCGATTTTTCGACAAAGACCATTATCCACACCCACAGGCTCAAAACCCGAGCCTGTGGCTGGGATTCAGCAAATTTATCTTGCTTCCCATCCCATGGCCGATTCCCTTCATCGCGTTGCTTCGTAAACCCTCAGATAGCCCGCCCTGGCATAGGCTATGATCCGCTCGTCCACTGTCGCCAGTGTGGCATCGAGAGCGCGGGCGGTCGCGGCCAGGATGCGGTCGGCGGGGTCGGGGTGGAATTTGCCCGGTAGCCGGGTGCTGGCGATGGCGATTTCCGGCTCCAGGCCGATCAGCCGCAGGCCGGGTAATTTCAGTGCGTTTTCCACCCATTTCTCGCACGGCGCGCCGAGGGTGATGCGGCCTTTTATTTCGAGCATTGCGATTTCCCAAGGCGTAATCGCGGAAACCGCCAACTTCCCCTGATAGGCGGCATCCTCGATTTGCCGGCGCGCGCCTTCGCCCAGCCTGTCGGCATTGCCCAGTGCGAACCACAGCCACACATGCGTGTCGAGTAGCAAAAGGTTATGCGTGGTCATTTTGTGGGTTCCTCCGCTTCATCCATGGCTTCCCACATCGCTTCCAGCGGGGCGACGATGTCGCCGTGGATGGTGGCGGTGCCCGCCATGTAGCCGAATGAGCCGGCCTGTTCCCGGTCTTCCACCGGCATCATCCTGGCTACCGGCCTGCCGCGCTTGGTGATGACCAGCGGTTCGTGGGTGCGCGCAACCTCATCCATCAATTTCAGGCACTTGGCCTTGAATTCTCCTGCGGAGATTTCCATTTTTGCTCTCCATTGCCATGGTCACGATATCATGGTCATATCATAGCACTTCTTCTTTGCCGTCACGCGGGCGAGTCATGCCGGTAACGGTCATATACCATGGCGATGCAACTTGCAACTTCCTTTCGCAATGCTTCCGGTTCCACCACTTCCACTTCTTTCTCGCTGATCTTCCGTAAATTCCCACCCATCAAGCATTCCTTTTTAACACCCGATAAGCCTCATCTCGTCGTTACGTTTACCGACTACCAGGATACATAGCGCTTCATCGCTATAGTCGTACACCACCCGGTGTTCACCGATGTCCGCGCGCCGGTACGGGCTGCCGGAAAGCTGGATGGAATCGTGCGGCATCGGGTTTTTCAGCAATCCCAGAATAGTGCCGACCACTTGCCGGAACTGCTTGGCGGGCAAGCTCATGACGAAATCCAGCGCTTCGCGGGTTGGATCAAGCATCCGCATCGAGTCGCCCCTGAATCAACTTCATGGATTCCTCGTGGCCGACGAAACCGCCGGCTATCGCCTGTTTTGCCCGATCCAGCCAATAGGCGTCCTCCAGGGCGCGAAACCGCCGGTATTCCTCGATAGAAATCATGACGGCGATGTCGCGCCCGGATTTTTCTATGGTCACCGGCTCTGTCCGGGACATGTCCAGATAAAGCCCAAACTTGGTTTTAGCTTCGGTTGCGGTAATGGTTTTCATGATGCCTCCATGCGAATGTTCAAATCGTGCGATTCGATCATTTTAGCCTTTGGGTTGCGCCAGTCAACAAACCATGCGTCGCAAACAGGGTAAATTTGTTCTCGGGGAAATGAGGAACAAATTTACCCTGTCCTCACTCCACCGCAACCTTAACAATCACCTTGCGTATCACCCCCGCGCCGACCAGCGGCGCGTGGGCGTCTTCCGGGAAGAAGATGCAGTAAGCGCCGGGTGGGGTGGCGATCCAGCTTGCCGGGGTGTCGCGGAAGAACTGGATGTCTTTTTCGGCATGATAGTCGGCGAGTGGCTCGCGGCAGTCGCATAGCGGCTTCCAGCCCATTTCGTCGATGCCGCCCAGCACCAGTTGGATGTCGATGTATCGGCGGTGGCATTCGAGTTTTGCCGCGTCGCGGCTGCGCCCGGCGGACGTTTCCACAATCGCGACGAGGTGCTCGCCGTCGATTGGGTGGCGTCCCGGCGCCAGTGCGTTCAGATCGGTGTTGCGCAGGAATTCGAAGGCGCGCGGGAAGCGTTTGTTGAGCGTGGTGTAGCGGTCGGCGTTGGTCAGGGTGTCTAAGATCATCTGGGTTTGAGTTTTGCGTATTTGGCGATGATGGCCTGGATTTCGTGTACGGCTTGTTCGATTTCCGGGCCTTGTTCGATGCCGGAATGGAATTGTTCCAGGCTGGTGTAGGAGGCGCCGAGCGGCACGGTGGCGGCGGAAATGGCGCGCTCGGCGAAGTAGCGGCTTTCGTCGCCGAGCCGCATGCCGATGGCGCTCAGGTTGTCGCCGGTTTTGCCGCCGCGCAATTCGGCGTGATCCATTAATTCCGGCATGGCGTCGGCGATGGGGTAATTGTCCAGGATGGCGCAAATTTCGCCGATTTCGAGCTGCCCCCACAGGCCGTCGCTGCACAGCAGCAATAGGTCGTTGTCCATCATGCCGACACCCTGCGACAGTTCCACCTCGGGCAAGTTGTCGCCGCCCAGGCAACTGTATATTTTGTTGCGGTCGGGGTGGACGGCCATTTGCGCGGCGTCGATCAGCCCCCGCTCGAACATCTGCTGCACCAGGGAATGGTCGCGGGTGCGGTACAGCGGCTTGCCGGCACGGAAATAATACAGCCGCGAATCGCCGCAATGCGCCCAGTAGGCGCGGTTGTGCTGCACCACGCAGGCGACGCAGGTGGTGCGCGGAAATTCGGCCAGGCGATGGGCAAGCACGTAGTCGTTGATGGCGCGGTGGGCGTTGAACATGCCTTTGTGCAGGAATTCCAGCGGCGCTTCCAATGTCGGGGCAGCCTGGCTCTGGAACGTATCGACCAGCATCTGCACCGCGATCTGCGCCGCCAGCTCGCCGTGGAAATGGCCGCCCATGCCGTCCGCGACTACCATCAGCAAGGCATCCCGGCTGTAGGCGTAAGCCAGGCGGTCCTGGTTGTATTGGCGGCCGCCCTGGCGGCTGGTTTCGAAAATGGCGAATTTCATTTGTTTGTCACTTTGCGTAATGCGGCGCGCATTCCATCGATCATGCTCGGTTTGCCCGATTTGCCCGGCTTGTCCAAGTCAGGCGGGGCGATGTGCTCCCTGAGCGCTTTTTGCAGCGCAAATACGCTTTGCGGGCGTTCGAGGTGATCGAGGTGCAGGCACCAGTCAATGATTTCCAGCAGGCGGTCGGAATATTTTCCGCCCCAGATTTTTTTCGCCGGCGCCTGATTGTCCTCTTCCAGGCGTAGGTTGGCCGCCTGCGGCGCATAGCCGCACAGGCAGGCGAAAATCGAAGCGCCCACGGCGTAAATGTCGGTCCACGGGCCGAGCGGAACGTCGCCGCCGTATTGTTCCGGCGCCGCAAAGCCGGGCGTATACATTGGCGTCAGGCTGGCGTTTTCGCCGGTCAATGTACGCCGCGCCGCACCGAAATCGATCAGCAACGGCGAATTGTCCAGGCGCAAGTAAATGTTCGACGGCTTGATGTCGAGATGCAGCAGCTTGTGGGTATGCACTTCGCGCAGGCCGTTGAGCAATTCGATGAATACGCGGCGGATGAAATCTTCCTTGAGCGCACCGTGCTTGTGCGCCTGAATGATGTCCTGCAACGTCCGGCCTTGCTCGTAGTGCATCACCATGTACACGGTTTCGTTGGCGCGGAAAAAATCGACCACGCGCACCACGTTGGGATGCACAATTTTGGCCAGCGTCCTGACTTCCTCGAAAAAACTTTTCAACCCGTGGTGGAAGGAAGATATATTGACGGTGGCCGGCACCTGGACGTGCAGCGCGAAATCCTGCTGGCGCGTGACCAGTGTGCCTGGAAGATATTCCTTGATGGCATAAGGCGTGCCGGCTTGGTCGTGCGCCAGATAGACGATACTGAAGCCCCCGGCGGAAAGCGCCCGGTCAATAGTGTAGTCGTGTAGCTGGTAGCCATCGGGCAATGCATGGCTAGGGTGTTGTGAGGCCATCCCACCGTCTGTATCATAGATCGAATCGGCATTTTCCCCGATTCACCAGAAAATACAAGGTAGGCGCTAATGATTTATAGTATGACAGGCTTTGCAGCAGCCACGCTGGATATTCCTCAAGGGTCTTTGGCGCTCGAACTGCGTGCGGTTAACCACCGCTATTTGGATGTCACGCTACGCACCGAGGAAGCGTTGCGCGTGCTGGAGCCGGCAATACGCGAATTGATCGCCGCGCAGATCGGGCGCGGCAAGATCGAATGCCGCTTGAGCCTGACCGCCGGCAACGGCGACAACGACGGCCTGCAACTGAACGGCGCGCTGGTGCGCCAATTGGTCGAGATGGGACATGCGGTGCAGGAATATGCACCGGACAGCCGCCCCTTGAGCGTCGCCGATATTTTGCGCTGGCCGGGCGCCGTGGGCGGCGCAACCCCGGCAGCGGAGAGCCTACGCGAGCCGTGCCTTAAAATCCTGCAAAGCGCGCTGGAGGAGTTTTCCGCCAGCCGCAGCCGCGAGGGCGAAAAGCTGAAAGCCCTGCTGCTCGAACGCCTCGCGCAAATGGAAGCCATCGTGGCGGGCGTGCAGCCGCACTTGCCGCGGCTCATCAAGGCTTACCAGGAAAAGCTCGAAACCCGCCTGAAGGAAGCGCTGGGCAGCGGCGACGACGAACGCATCCGCCAGGAACTGGCGCTGTTCGCCCAGAAAATCGATGTGGACGAGGAACTGACGCGGCTGCGCGCCCATTTCTCCGAAGTGCGGCGCATCCTCGCCAAGGGCGGCGCGGTCGGCAAGCGCCTGGATTTCCTGATGCAGGAACTCAACCGCGAGGCGAACACGCTAGGCTCCAAGTCGGTGGCGGTGGAAACCTCGCAGGCGGCGATGGAGTTGAAGGTGTTGATCGAACAAATGCGCGAACAGATACAGAACTTGGAGTAGCGCTGCATCCCATCGCATCCCGTCGCACAAACCCAACAAAACCAGATAACTACGGGTTTTTTTTGAGGGGAAAAGTGACGGCGACGGCCTTTACTTGGCCTATCGTAAAGAATTTGCAGTTCCCCGCTGGCTCTTCCGTTACCGGTTTGCGGGGAAATCCCGGATCATGGGCATCGGCGCCTATACTGAGCTATCCCTTGCCGACGCCCGCAAGACCGCCAAGGAACTGAGCGCCAAGGTATCCCTTGGGCATGATGTGGCTGGCGAGAAGCAGGAGCGCAAGCAGGAGGCCGTCGAAAAGATCAAAGCCGAGAAGAACGCCATTACCGTGGGGCAACTGGCAGACGAATATTTCGAGCGCAACATTTTGGGACGCTGGAAGCACCCCAACATCGTGCGCAGCCGGATTGAACGGGACATCAAGCCCAACATTGGCAAGCTGGCAGTTGAAGATGTGAAGCCCATGCATATAGATGCCATGCTGCAAGCCATCGTCAAGCGCGGCGCACCGACTACCGCCAATGACGTACTGCGCTGGGTGCGGCGCATGTTTGACTTCGCGGTGAAACGGCACATGGTGCAATACAACCCGGCCACGGCTTTCAATGTGGCCGACGCGGGCGGCAAGGAAGAAGCGCGCACACGCTGGCTTACTCGGGATGAACTGGTGCAACTGTTCGAGGCTATGCGTAGCGCCAAGGGCTTTACCGTGGAAAATTTCCTGACGGTCAAACTGCTGTTGTTGCTGGCGGTGCGCAGGCAGGAATTGACAGCGGCTAAAGTGGCGGAATTTGATCTTGATAAAGCCGTCTGGCACTTGCCGGCAGAGCGCACCAAAACCAGCGCACCGATTGACATCCCCTTGCCCAAGCCCGCCGTTGAATGCCTGCGCAAGCTGATTGAGTTGGGCTGTTCCAGTGACTACCTGCTGCCGGCGCGCAAGCGTCAGGAAAGGATGCTGCCGCACATCCACGAAAACACCCTGAATGTCGCTATGTCCAAGGTCAAGCCACTGCTGGGCGACATGGAGAACTTCACCATTCACGATTTCCGGCGCACTGCCCGCACCCACTTGGCGGCGCTGGGTGTTGATCCGCACATTGCCGAGCGCTGCCTGAACCACAAGATAGAGGGCGTGGAGGGCATTTACAACCGGCATGATTATTTCCCCGAGCGGCGGGAAGCACTGGCGAAATGGGCGGGTTTTCTGGAAGCCTGCGAGGCCGGCAAGGATGGCAACGTGATTCCCATTCGCGGGAAGAAAAAGACCGCCTGACCGTTCGCCCACCATTGCACAGCATGATACTATCGGCGGTATAATGACAAAGCTCAAAAAACTGTTGGCTTCCATACGCGACAACCCCAAGGGGGTGCGCTTTGATGACGCTTGCAGGGCAGCGGAAATGCTGGGTTTCACCCACAAGAGCGGGCAAGGTTCACACCGGGCTTTTTCCCGTAGCGGCGAGGCGACCTCGCTCAATTTCCAGAACCGCAACGGCCTGATACCGCCCTATCAGGCGCGGCAACTGATCGAGATGATGGACAGATACCAAGATGGAAAAGACGCCTAAATATCCGCTGGAAGTTTTCTGGAGCGATGAGGATGAAGGCTATATCGCCATCGCCCCCGACCTGCCCGGCTGTTCCGCCTGGGGTGAAACCGAAGCCGATGCGCTGGGGGAAATCCACCATGCGGTGGATGCCTGGCTGGAAGCCGCGAAGAAAGCCGGCAATCCCATCCCCGCCCCGACCATACCGGGAAGCGCCAGCGGAAAATTCCTGATGCGCATCCCCAAGCGGCTGCACGCCGATCTATCGAGAGCGGCTAAGCGCGAGGGCGTAAGCCTCAATCAGTATGTACTTTACCTGCTGGCGGGAAACCATGCCGCAGCCCGCGAACAGAACCTAAGCACATAACGATTTTGCTGCGCCTAGCCCGAGGCTGATCCCCGAGGGCGAAAACCGGGAAACCCTTGCCCGGCGGCGTGGCTCCTGATTTGAGGGCGAAGCGTGAAAGGGGCGCAAGATGCTTGAAGTTATATATGGCACATTTGTCATTGATGAACTGAAAAAACTCATACCTGATGGTTCGTTTGCCTCATGTCTCAATGAAAGCATTGGACGTGAGCTGCAAGGCACGATTGAGGCGCTAGACGAAGAAGATGAGAAAGGTTTTTGGGGGACATTTCCGGTTCAGGAGTTATACGAATTGCTTGCTAGCGGGTGGAACCTAGATCATGAATGGTTTCAATACACCGATGGCGTTTACAGAGATGACAACGAAAACGAAATACCACTCTCGATACCACGCTCCTATACCGCTGTAGAACAGATTGCCGCGTATGGTTTATATTGGATAAGGGACAACATTAACGCATGCGGCCAGCTCCCAGATGAGGGTTATAACGATCAGGGATGGACGCGGGAAGGAATAATTGAGCATAAAGCTGAATGCTTACTTCGAGCCTACCAAGCGCTTGTCTACGGGCAAAAACTGATGATCGGCAATCAAATAGTTTCGCCCGCCACCCAAGAGGAAATCGAAAAAGCCGCCCGTATAGCTATGGCGCGCAGGGCTGCGGATGCACTACACAATGGCCCTAAAGGTTTTCGGGTAAAGAGAAAAACGATCCAAGAAATTTGGGCTAGCGGAAAATATAGCAGCCGAGACATATGCGCAGAGCAGGAATGCGCGGCACTGGAAATGTCATTTTCTACTGCGAGAAAAGCCCTTCGGGGAACGCCTGACACGATTTAGCCTGTGCAGGCGCTGGCTAGCCGCTGCTTGCACAGGGAATTCAAAGCTATTGCCGAACAAATCAGCATAGCGTCTTTCAACCCAGAAAGGCGCTACACATGGCACACCACAACCCGAGCGCAATCCCCGACGCGCTCAAAAATTTCGATTCTCTCCCCGATTCAACCCAAGCGCAACGGGCGCGATTGCATGACGCGCTACGCATTGCGCCAGTATCCACCATCGAAGCGCGGCGCAATCTGGACATCATGATGCCCGGCACGCGCATCCACGAGCTACGCCACCGGGAAGGATTGAACATCGTCACCCACTGGAGCAAAGAGCCGACCGAGTGCGGAAAGTTGCACCGGGTGGCTCGCTACGTCTTGCAAAGCGAAGTGGCGTAATGGAACCCCAACTGCCCCCTGCGGCAATTTGATGGAAACCCAGCGACAACCCACCGGGTTAGCCAAAATAACCGACTGGGTTTTCTTCTGGCGATTGACGCCACCGCAAACCCGGCGCATCATTACCCCAATGCCGCAACAACGGCAGGCGGGTTTAGTAGCCCGGAGAAAAGGCGTACAACCGCCGCTCAGCGGCTTTTTTGCGTCTACATTCATGGTGTACCCCTTTAATGGGCGCGCCTTGTGGGGCGGCTTCGGCTGCGCCGGTTCCTTTTCCCGGTCTACTAACCCGCAAGGTCGCGCCCACCCGTTTAGTAGCGGGTGGCGCGATTCTCAATCCGCTTGAAAAGGAGTCCCTCCACCATGAGCACCACCACCGCAATCAAAGCAGCAATCGCCGAACTGAGCGGCGCCATCAACACGCTGTCGTGCTTCCCCGAAACCGATAAGAGCGCCACCGCTGCGCTACTGTCATCGACCACCGCACGAGCATTCTTGCGCGATGCGCTGGAAGAGGCAGCGCCGGCCAGCACCCAGGCCGACGTTGACCAGCCCGCCACCACATCCACCCCAGCCGCATCCACGCCGAAGCACCAGACCGCAGGCTATCCGTTCTTCTCATGCAATCCCCAAAAAGACAAGCTGTTTTCTGTGCGTGAGGGCATTCCGCTGGAGGGCGCACTTCTACAGGCGTCTTTGTTTCTGGATTCGGCTCAAGCCATTACAAGCAACGCCGACGACACAGTTCCAGAAATGATTTTTGGCGCGGCCTATCTGATTGAACTGGCGAAGGCCGTAGTCGATGCCATCGTGTTTGCCGCTCATGCCGAAGAAATGGGAGGAGGCCGGCCATAGGCTGTACCGGCCAGAGCTTTACCGCTGCCACACCCACCAAAGGAACAAACTGCCCGGCCATGTGCCGGGTTTTTTTCCTTTGGACTAAAACCGGGATTTTTGGTACTGTTGATTTTGACGGCGCGTTCCTACCCATGAAATAGTGTGTACCAAAGCGTGTACCAAATCGAAAGACGCATTGGCGTATGGCCAATTGAATCATTGTATTACGTAGTCAATGCAGATTCAGATACAATTTGGAGTAGCGCTGTGCTTCCCGTCGCTATACTTGCCGGTGGAGCGCACCAAAACCAGCGCACCGATTGACATCCCTGCGCCCAAGCGGCAGGAAAGGATGCTGCCGCACATTCATGAAAACTGGAGTCATGCAACGAACGGATCAATGACCACCAAACCAGCGATGCGTCTGAAGTCGCCGGTGTTGCATGTCATCAGAGGCAGGTTCTCAGCTAACGCACTGGCGGCGATGATGGCGTCGGGTAGTTTGATCGTGATGGTGGAACGGATGTCGATAACCAGCGCGACGATGGTGAGAGTGAGGGAAATTTCCATCAGTTGGGTCAGCAGCGCTGCTGTTTCGCGTCGGCTGTCCGCCGTGTGGCCGTTCCAGCCCAGCAGTTCCATGCGTGTGACCACCGAATAGCGCGCCTGATTGGCAATGGCGTCGTCTATGCGTGACAGGATCGACGCTTGGGCGTTGCCATTGAGCGCATGAATCAGGACATTGGTGTCTATCAGGCAGGGCGTCATCTACGGTTTTCCCAACCGCGACCCTCCCATTCGGCGCGCATGTCGGCTGCCATCCGGCCTATTTGTGCTTCCCCCGTTTTGGGCCAAGCGCCTCGCGCTGACGCGAGAGCTGCCAGGACGCGCTTTTTGTGTTGATCTTCATCCAGAGCTTCGGTAACAATGTTTCTTGTCGCGATGAATTCAACAAAGTCATACACCTCGGCCTGCTTTTCCTGTGGCAAAGTTTGTAGCCGCTGATGAACCAATTCGGCGTAGCCCATGCTTTTCTCCTCTAATCAACAGTGTTTATGCTTTGCGCGGGGGAAATTGTCCGGTTGGATTGCCCTCAGCGGACGCGGCTTTCTCGTTGCAAATTGCTTACGTTCCTGTCCAAAAAATCAGGACAGGATGAACAGGATTTACGGGATGAAAGCCCTGCGCCATCTTCTATTCTACAGCGGTTTCACCGAGTATTGGTTGATGTATTGGCACCCATTGACCATTATTGTATTGATATTTTTGTGTGGCTATTCTTGATTGAAAATGCTGTATTCGGCGGCGAAGGAAAAGCGGGTTAATGTGCGTCTCACAAAATATTCTTGACGGATGTAACCATATTTCAGTTACAATAAATTCCTTTCCGGGAAACTTTTAATGGCAAAGCACCTCAAATTGCTTGGGAAGTTATGTGCAACGCCAACACCATCGGACATTAAATGGAATGAACTGAAGCGTATTTTGGAACATCTTGGATATGGCGCGCTTAACAATAGTGGATCACGCAGGAAATTTTTCCACAAAGACAAGAATGCGCTGATTATCTGCCATGCACCGCACCCGTCGCCGGATGTCGATAAAGCTTGCATTGCGGACATAGTTGAACACCTATGCCTTGCGCGGGGGAAATTGTCCGGTTTGATTGCCCCCAGCGGGCGCACTGCCGCGTTGCAAATTGCTTGCGTGAGAATGACCACGCGGCACAATTTGCGCCTTGCATTGCATCCCGCTGGGAACAATCCAATCCGGACAATTTCCCCCGCGCAAGGCATAGAATCACACGGGTTTATCCAGTAGAGGACAAAATGGGAATTCTCAAGTACAGGGATTACGAAGGCACGGCTGAACTTGATACCGATCGTATGGTTTGCCGTGGAAAAATTTTATTCATAGACGATCTCGTGACCTACGAGGCCGAAGCGCCAGCGGAGCTACAGAAAGAATTCGAGTTTGCAGTGGATGATTACATTGAAACTTGCACCGCTTTAGGCAGAGTGGCAAAAAAGCCGCTGAAAGGTCAATTCAATGTTCGCATCCCGCCGGAATTGCACAAGGCGGTTACACTGAGAGCGTTGTCCGACGGCGTTTCACTCAATGACGTTGTGGTGCACGCCCTTGATGCCTTTGTCGGCGTTCACGCCGATATGAACCATAATGTCAGCGTAACGGTTGATATCGAACAAGGTTCGCTGCTTACGCTAGTGTCCAGCGCATCAGGGAAAGCGCAATGGGGGGAAATCAGCAATGCTAAACACTGAGAAAGAAACAGTGCAAACTCCCACCCCCATAGAGCCTCTACTATCCGCGCGCGATCTTACAGAGGTGCTGATAAAACACTATGGAATTCACGAAGGCTTTCATGATCTGATGATTGCGTACCAAATCGGCATGGGGGGTGTTGGTCCAAATGATGCAAGCATCTCGCCAGGCGTAATGATAGGTATTTCAAAAATTGGCTTGACGCTATCATCAAGACACGGACCAAATTCTGTTGATGCCGCCATTGTTAACCCCGTAAAGAAACCACGCAAATTGCGACCCAAAGAAAGCCTATCGTCAGAATAGCCAATATCCCCACTTCGGCGGGGTCTGTTTTTCTACGGCGCAGCCATAAATTTGATGTCGCCACAACTAAGTCCATTAATTACCTCCCGATCTACTCGCATGGTGTGCCTACTTGCAGCCCCCCCTTCAAGGGGGAGAGCGTAGCGAGGGGGCAACCGGGAGGGGGATGGGGTTGTTGGCACTCATAAAATCGACATGTTGTAGTTGTAACTAATCTGCGGTTTTAAACCCATCCCCACCCCGACCCTCCCGCTTTTCGGGGAGGGAGCACCAATCCTACCGGCTGACGTCAGAAGGGAAGTAATTAATGGACAGTTTCTAACCTTGTGCAGATGCTGATATATCAATGCAGGTTTCAAGTACAGAACTTGGAGTAAACATGAACAAAGGCAATATTTTCGTGGTCACGGCGCCTTCCGGCGCGGGCAAGACCAGCTTGGTGCGGGCGCTGTTGGAGGCCGACCGGCAGGTGCAACTGTCGATTTCCTACACCACCCGCGCGCCGCGCCCCTTGGAGGTGGACGGCAAGGACTACCATTTCGTTGATGAGGCGACCTTCATTGCAATGCTGGAGCGCGGCGATTTCCTCGAAAGCGCGCAGGTGTACGGCAACCGCTATGGCACTTCGCAGCCGTGGATTGAGAGCGTGATCGGCAGCGGCGCCGACATTCTGCTGGAGATCGACTGGCAGGGGGCGGCTCAGGTGCGCCGGATATTTCCCGAGGCAATCGGTATTTTCATCCTGCCGCCTTCGCTGGAAGTGCTGACCGAGCGGCTTCAGGGGCGCGGATCGGATAGCGCGGAAACCATCGCCCGGCGTCTCGCCGCCGCCCGCGACGACATCGGGCATGTCGAGGAATTCGATTATGTTATCATTAACGACGATTTCAACACGGCACTGCAAGAATTGCTGACCGTCGTCCGGGCGCAACGCCTGACTGCGATGCGGCAACTGCAACGCTATGCCGGGATGATCGGCAGAATGAAGTGAAGCGGGTGATGGGAAATGGGGGATGGCCGGGAGGTTTTCATCACCCATCACCCCCTACTCACCTCTAACAATATTTTAAGGAATTGCAAAATGGCACGCATTACCGTCGATGACTGTTTGAAACTTATACCCAACCGCTTCGAGTTGGCGCTATGCGCCACCTACCGCGCCCGCCAACTCGCCACCGGCGCAACACCCTTGGTGGACCCCGACCGCGACAAACCAACCGTCATCGCACTGCGCGAAATCGCACTAGGCAAGGTCGGCATGGAAATCCTCAACCGCGGAAGAGCATGATTTTTTAGAGGGTAGAGGCCGGAGACTGGAGGCTGGTACTCTGTCTTCTGTCCTCTGTCTTCTGTCCTCTGGCTATGTCCGACCTCGAAACCCTCATCCCTCAGCTTTCCTACCTCAAACCGGAAGACATCGAGCAGGTTGTAGCCGCCTACGCGCTGAGCAAATCCGCCCATGCAGGCCAGCTTCGCATCAGCGGCGAGCCGTATATTTCCCATCCGCTGGCGGTGACGAAAATCCTGGCGGAATGGCATCTTGACGGCCAGGCGCTGATCGCCGGCCTGCTGCACGACGTGATGGAAGACACGGCCATCACCAAGCAGGATATCGCCGGGAAATTCGGCAAATCGGTGGCGGAACTGGTGGACGGCGTCTCCAAGCTCGACCGGCTGGCCTTTCAGACCGAAGCGCACGCCCAGGCCGAAAATTTCCGCAAAATGCTGCTGGCGATGGCGCACGATGTGCGCGTGATCCTCATTAAGCTGGCGGATCGCCTGCACAACATGCGCACCCTCAACGCAATGCGCGAGGACAAGCGCCAGCGCATCGCGCGCGAAACGCTGGAAATCTACGCGCCGATCGCCAACCGCCTGGGGCTCAACAAAATCTACCAGGAACTGGAAGACCTGGGTTTTTTGCATGTCCATCCGAACCGCTACCAAGTGTTCACCAAAGCGATCAAGGCGGCGCGCGGCAACCGGCGCGAAGTGGTGGCCAAAGTGCAGGAAGCGATCAAGCACAAGCTGGAAGATAGCCACATCGAAGCCAGCGTGACCGGGCGCGAAAAGCACCTGTACAGCATTTACCGGAAAATGCAGGAAAAATCCCTGCCGTTCTCGGAAGTGTTCGACATCTATGGATTTCGCGTAATCGTCAAGGACGTGCCGACCTGCTACCTCACGCTGGGCGCGCTGCACGCGCTGTACAAGCCGATTCCCGGCAAATTCAAGGACTACATCGCGATCCCCAAGGCGAACGGCTACCAGTCGCTGCACACCACCTTGTTCGGCCCGTTCGCCACCCCCATAGAAATCCAGATTCGAAGCACCGACATGCACAAAATCGCCGAAGCCGGCGTGGCTTCCCACTGGCTGTACAAGAGCGGCGAGGCGGGCGTGAACGAGGTGCATCACAAAACCCACCAGTGGTTGCAAAGCCTGCTCGAAATCCAGTCGGAAAGCGGCGATGCCGCCGAATTTCTGGAACATATCAAGGTCGATCTCTTCCCCGACGAAGTCTACGTCTTCACCCCCAAGGGCAAAATATTCGCGTTGCCGCGCGGCGCCACGCCGGTGGATTTCGCCTATGCGGTGCATACCGATGTCGGCAACCGCTGCGTGGCCGTCAAGATCAACCACGAGTTGGCGCCGCTGCGCACCGAACTGCATAACGGCGACCAAGTGGAAATCATCACCGCCGCCCACGGCAAGCCCAACCCGTCCTGGTTGAATTACGTCGCCACCGGCAAGGCGCGCTCGCACATTCGCCATTACCTCAAAACCATGCAGTACGACGAATCCGTCCTGCTGGGCGAGCGCCTGCTCAACCAGGGATTGCGGGCATTGAGCGCCAGCCCCGCCGAGGTGAGCGACGCGCAATGGGAACGGCTGCTGCGCGAAAGCAGCGCCAAGACCCGCCAGGAAGTGCTGGCCGACATCGGCCTGGGCAAACGCCTCAACATCGTCGTCGCGCGCCAACTCCTGGCGGTCGGGGAAGGCTTGCCGGAAGACCGCCGGGGCGCCGGCTCACTCACCATTCGCGGCACGGAGGGCATGGCGGTGCAGTTCGCCAAATGCTGCCGCCCGATACCGGGAGACTCCATCATCGGCCTGATCAGCAAGGGGCAGGGACTGGTCATCCACACCCTCGATTGCCCGGTGCTGATGAAAAGCCAGCCGGACGCCGACCGGTTGCTGGATGTGGAATGGGACGCCGCCACCCACCGGATGTTCGATGTCGCCATCCGGCTGGTGGTGGTCAACCAGCGCGGCGTGCTGGCCAAAGTGGCCGCAACCATCGCCGAGGCAGGCTCCAACATCGACAATGTCAGCATGGAAGAAGAAGACGGCAGCGCCTACACCGGTATGCTGTTCACCCTCCAGGTGGAAAACCGCGCCCACCTAGCCAACGTGATGCGCGGCTTGCGCAAGTTGCCCGAAGTGGTAAGAATCGCCCGACAGAAAGATTAATTGCGGAAAATGTTCCATAAACTCAAGTTCGGCGCCCAGGAAGCCGACCTGCTGGAAGCGCTGATACACTTCACCCGCCTGCGTGAGCGCGAACCCTTGGAAATCGGCTTGGTGACGGCGCTGAACCGGATGATAGGGCCGCGCAGGATCGCGCTATACAAAATTTATTATCGCCAGGGCGTGCAGGAAGTCATACCCGACGTTGTCCTCGACGACGGCAAAATGGCGCTGCATTTCGACGAATACGACAGCGATGTGACGTTCCGGCTGGATAGCCGGACGGATTTCGTCGGCTGCCAGGACAGCGGAAAAATGGTGGCGAGCGAATTTCCGTGCGACGGGAATACTTGTTATAACTATGTCTATCCGGTATTCGACAATCGCGACGCCATGGCCGGGTTTTTCGAGATTGTCTGCGAACAGCTTGATGCAGGCAGCCACAAGCTGATCGATGGCTTCCTGGAAATCTACCATAATTACCTGGCCATCATCGACGACTGCCAACGCGACACGCTGACCGGACTGCTCAACCGCAAAACCTTCGACAACAACATCGCCAAGATTATCGAAACCCAACAGCAACAGGACCAGCCGCACCAGAAACACCAGCCGCGGCGGCGCAAGGGCGTAGCAAACGCCAGCCACTGGCTGGCGGTGATGGACATCGACCATTTCAAGAGCGTTAACGACCGATTCGGCCATTTGTACGGCGACGAAGTCTTATTGCTGCTGGCGCGCATCATGGAACAGACTTTCCGCCTGCAGGACAAACTATTCCGCTTTGGCGGCGAGGAATTCGTCGTGGTGCTGGCGCCGACCAGCTTCGAAGACGCGAAAAACATTTTCGAGCGCTTTCGCAGGAATATCGAGGAATACGATTTCCCGCAGGTGGGCCGGGTCACCATCAGCATCGGCTTCGTGCGCGTCGCCCACCATGAAATCCCTTCCACCTTCATCGGCCATGCCGATGAGGCGCTATACTATGCCAAGCACAATGGCCGCAACCTGGTGTGTTCGTATGAAAAACTGATCGCGGAAGGCGTACTGGAAAGCGAGCACTTCAAGAGCGAAATGGAGTTGTTTTAACCTAAGCCGGACTATTGCCGGAACCAAAAATATTTACCGCAGAGACGCAGAGACGCAGAGATTTTGTAGAGTAATGGCACGGTTCACCCTCCGTTGTATTTCTCCGCGCCTCGGCGTCTCTGCGGTAAAAAAGAATCACCCGGAGAGCCGCGCCAGT
The DNA here is from genome assembly GCA_041674485.1 of Sulfuricellaceae bacterium. GTDB lineage: Bacteria > Pseudomonadota > Gammaproteobacteria > Burkholderiales > Sulfuricellaceae > JAGXQV01. The sequence continues at coordinate 36 of JBAYVP010000021.1, read as the reverse complement.
GCTTGATCTACGACACATTCTTCGCAAATAATGTGA
>JBAYVP010000020.1:0-31326 GCA_041674485.1 Sulfuricellaceae bacterium | reverse complement strand
GCTTCGATCAATGGTGATAAATTGCTTGCTGATGGCGGTTCTACCTTAAAATATATATAAATAAGCCATTCTAACTCAAAGTGATTGAATTAGGGTAAGTCCGACAGACTCCTAGATAAAATAGTTCTTGGAAAGCCTTGAATACTGGATCAGAATACGCGATAGCGCGTAAGGCAAGGGGTAGGCATAGCCTTATCGTGCCACGCGGCAAAGGTTTCAACCTAGAAAGCTCAGTTGACCGCTTGCCTGGACATGTAACATGGTGGTTCTAAACAACTTTGCCTATATTTTACGTTCACCCGTATGGTGAGAACGCTACGGGCTGGATTGCACGGTTTTCCGGGCGCATGGCGGCGTTGCAACTACAAGAGAAGGGAATGGAACGACCATTCCGCGTCGTTGCGCCTCTTGTGCCCAGGCCGCAGGCCGTCGGGTATGCCCTGCACCCGGAAAACCGCACACTCCAGCCCGTTCAACTGAGCTTTCTAGGTTCAACACATGGTTTTTTATGCGTAGTTAATTTTTAGGAGGAAAAGAACAAATGAACTTCGACGATGCAATTGCTGCACATATCAAATGGAAAGTCCGGCTGACTCAATTCATTGATGGCACCAGCACGGAACAACTCAAAAGCGACACGGTATGCAAGGATAACCTGTGCGACCTGGGCAAGTGGATCTATGGCGAAGGCGCAAAATTCAAGGCGGCGCCGCACTATAAGGATTTGGTGTCCAAGCACGCCAATTTCCACCGCTGCGCGGCGGACGTGGTGAAAAAGGTCGAAGCCAACGACAAGCCCGGCGCAAAAGCGTTGATGTCCGGACCGTTCGCTGTAGCTTCCAAGGAAACCGTCACGGCAATCATGGAAGTGAAGAAGGAATCCCCTAAGTAACGCAAACACTTGCCGGTAAGGTGGGTGCTAAAAACGCACCCACCCTTGCCGTTTACGTCTCGGAAATTCTCGCTTTCTCGGCCTTCTTGTAATCGTACTGGGAAGGCGTCATGAAAAACCGGCACTCCTCCAGAAATTCCGCTTGCGGAATAAACATTTTCAGATTCAGGCAGTAAATGCGCGCGATGCGCTGATTGGTCTTGTTTTTCCGGTCTTGTTCCTTGGATTCCAGGTCGATGACTTCTATCGGACGGTAGTCCTTTTCGCCGAAACCGGTCGGATGATACCAGGCGAACAAACGCGATGAAACGCAGTAAAAACACTGCGTCAGCGTTTCTTCGCCCTGCCGCCCGCCTTTGGCGGCGACATTTTCGAAATAGGGAAGGTACTTGGGATCGATCGGCATTGAGTTTTTGGGGTCAAACCTTGACCGTATGATGCAGTGGAATATAAACCCCAATATATAACAAAATCACTACCAATAAAACCAGGACGATAGCCGTAACAACATTGATGACGGTTTGAATCGGCGTGCTGCCGATCAAAGTCCGCATCGCCACCGGCGCTCCGCAGTGGGGGCAGCGGCTGGCCAACTCGCTTACTTTGTTGCCGCATTCTGAGCAATTGATCAATGCCACGAAATGTCCTCCCATAAAATTCGAATGATACCCTGCCTCGCCGCAATTTACCGATTTATCCATCGTCTCGCAGGCGCGCCGCAGCGTTGCAAATTGCTTGTGTGTGGTAGCAAATTTGCACCTCCGTGCCCAAGCCGTCAGGCTTGTCGGGTATGCATCGCATCCCGCGAGGCGCGGCTAAATCGTCAAATTGTGGCGAGACAAAGTAGAACAGGAAAAAGCCAGGCCGGGACTGTGACTGCTTCCCGGCCTGGCTTTCATGCCATGTTAGCTAGCGATTACAGGCAACCAGTCGCTGTAGGAGTAGTAGCATGCAAATTGCTCACCGTCACTAGGCCTGAGGTGTCATAATACATGAAGCAGTCCTGTGAGACCCCTACCCCAGTCGGCCAGATAGCGACACCGGGCAGGCCCCCGGGGGCGGTTGCCACATCAGTCACCAATGCACTTGCAAAGCCGGTGGGGTTGTCAAGCGCGGCCCATATACCCGATGTCATAGCTGATGGGATGCCATAGAGGTCAAGACTCGATGGTCCGGTAGTATAACTAATCGTGGAAACCATATAGCCGCCGCCCATATCTACGTTATTCAGATTGGCGCTTTGTCCCATAATCCACCTCGACTTTACCAACGTCTTGGCGGAAGTCGCCGCAGCCGCCATGCCTTGCAGCGATGACAGACGGGCGTCTCCCGACATATTGACGAACCTCGGCATAGCCGTCGCCGCCATGATGGCGAGGATGATAATCACCGCCACCATTTCAATCAATGTAAAACCTGATTGAGTTTTCATTTCAATTACTCCTTTTTAAAGAACTACTATTAAGCCACCACCACAAAACATGTAATCTACGCGCACCGCGCGTCAAGCCAAAAAACGGGGTTCCTGGAAGGCACTTAAGACATGCCGATTCATCCACCAAACATTTCAAATGCTAAGCTCAAGTCCGCTGTGCTCTTTTTATCGGACGTATGCCGATAATCTTTACTTTTGAATAATAAGCACCTACTCGGGCACAACATGATGTGGTTTTAACAACCACCTGCACAACATTCCGTATTTCAATGCTTTTAAAACGGTCAACCACCACCCATTTAATTAATGCCGTTTTGATCGTTATCTTGCTCCGCGTGGGAATGTTCAACATCCATCGGATATTCATGCATCGCATAAGAAACATGATATTGCCTAGTCGAGGGAAAATCTGTGAGCAACATCACACTTTCCGCGATATAGCTAAGAACAAGGTTATTTCCAGCCAAGTAGCGTGGACATATATCCCACCCTACTTGGTTCACGTCGCAATTACATGCAGCTATTTGCATCAGGGGTGGAAATGGGACTAGTCCCTGTTGTGTTGTTTAGCGTCACGATGCCGGATGTGTCATAAAATGCATAACAACCCATTGACATAGCCACCCCGGTTGGCCAGAAAGCAACACCGGCTTGCCCTTGAGGCCCCCCCCCAAGAACTGTCAATGCACTTGAAAAGCCGGTGGGGTTGTCGAGTGCCGCCCAAATACCCGATGTCATAGCTACTGGGATACCCATAATGTCAAGACTGGATGGAACCGGGGAATTGTTGGCTATCACGGAAACCATATAGGCGCCGCCCATGTCTATGGTATCCAGGTTGCCGCTGTTGGCCGCAATCCATTTTGACTTCACCAGTGACCTCGTGGAATTCAACGCGGCTACCATGCCATTCAGCGCCGACAGGCGGGCATCCCCCGACAGATTGATAAACCTCGGCATCGCCGTCGCCGCCATGATGGCCAGCAAGATAATCACCGCCACCATTTCAATTAATGTAAAGCCCGATTGAGATTTCAATTGAGATTTCATTTTAATTTCTCCTGTTTAAAGTAAATCATCACCAGAACGCTATTTCCGCCATAAAATCAGAAGCACGCCGATGTAGCCGATATGCCGATTGCCGAGGGCGCCAACGTCACGGTTCCCGACAAATAGTACGCCGCGCAGTACAACGGAGCGGTCGCTCCTTCCGGCCAAAACATCATTCCGCTGACCGGGTCCAGTGCGCTTGAAAAACCATCGAAGCTATCAAGTGTTCTACCGATACCCAAAATGCCGGAGGTAGGGGTGCCCCAAATAGCGCGTTCGGCAACGGTAGACGTGGGGCCTCCCGTCACCACCGAAACATAGACGCCATTCATTTCTATGGTGTCCAGTATGCCGCTATCCTCGGTAAGCCAAGTCGATTTGGCCAACACCACGGCAGAACGTAAGCCGCCCACCAAACCATGCAGTGCGGACAGGCGCGCCTTGGCCGTCAGGTTGGTAAAGCGCGGAAAGGCCACAGCCGCCAAAATAGCAAGAATGATGATCACCGCCACCATTTCAATTAGAGTAAAACCGGACTGACGTTTCATTTCAATTACTCCTGAAAATAACTAGATTCAAATTGGCGCCGCTTAAATTTATGACAATATCATTCTACTTGAATTCCCAGGTATAGGGTTTTACTTTGACCAATGAAACTTCCCTCACAATTTCGCTAACGGATATTATTCGGTTTTCCTTAATTGCATTTTCAAGAGAAGGGGCAATAATATGGTAACGCACCCGTTTTAACCCGTCCTGGTCCGGTATGAATTCCCGTCCATATTCGACCAAGTAAACCAACTCGCGGCTTTTCGTATCGAAGTACCATTTTCCGTCGTCGATGGAACCAGGCGGCGGCGCATCGAATGTTCCTGCATAGTTATACGGTTTATCCTGCAACCAATCCATTGGGTTATCCCGCGTTATCTTTATGGCATAGGCTGCATTTTCGGCTGCCAACGCTTCCGCGAGACGCAGCCGTAGCGCACTGCGCAAATACATGACCGTGGTTTCCATCGCGCTTTTTTCCGCCGCTTCAATGTAATGGCGCATGTACTCCAATACCATCAAGGACAGGGCGCCAAGCAACATCAGCACGATGACGAACTCGAACAATTTCGAGCCGCCGGCTTGAACGTGTCTCGAACGCACTAGCCCACCTTATGATGCATCATCGCGTTGCCCAGATCCCATATCGGCAGGAAGATACCCAGCGCCAGCACCAACACCATCCCTGCCAAGCCGACGATCAGTATCGGCTCTATCCTGGCGCTCAATTTGCTCACGTCGTAGGCCACCTCGCGCTCGTACATCTCCGCCACTTCCTGTAACAGGCTGTCGAGTTCGCCGGTTTCCTCGCCGACCGCAATCATTTGCAATACGATAGGGGAAAACACCCCGGTGGCGACGGCAGTGCGCAGGATGCTTTCACCACGCTCGATACTGTTGCGCATTTGCTCAATCCGGCTACCGATATGGTCGTTGTCCACCACTTGCGCCACCACGCTTAAGCCTTGAACGATGGGAACGCCACTCTTGTAAGTCAGCGCGAAGCTGCGCGCAAAACGCGCCAAAGTCGCTTTCAGGATGATTTCGCCGGCCAGCGGCAAGCGCAATTTGACTTTATCCCAGCGGTACTTGCCGCTGCGCGTGCTGATGTAAAGCTTGAATCCGACGAAGACGCCAAGCGTTGCAACCAACATCGCCGGCCAGTAATGCACGGTGAAATTCGATATTTCCAGCAACACGCGCGTCATCAGCGGCAATTCGACTTTGATCGATTTATAAACCTTCGCGAAGGCCGGTATCACCATCAAGTTGATCACCACCATTGCGATGATGAGGGCAGTTATCACAAACATCGGATAGCGTATTGCCGCCTTGATCTGGTCGCGGGTGCTTTTTTCAAATTCCATGTAGTAAAACAAGCGCAGGAAAATATCCGAGAGCATGCCGGTAGCCTCGCCGACACGCACCATGCTCACGTAAAACAGATTAAAAACCTTGGGATGCCGCCGCAACGCCACCGATAATTCGCGCCCGGTATCCAGGCTTTCACGTATATCGGACAGCACCCGCTTGAATGCCAGGTTCGATGTCGAATCGCGCAAGCCGCCAAGGGAGCGTAAAATCGGCACGCCCGCTTTAAGCAGGGTGTACATCTGTCGGCTGAACATCATCACGTCAACCTCGCCGATGGCGCCTTCGTTCATCCTGGCCAACCATCCGCCATCCCCTCCCCTGACAGCCGGTTTCCGGGTGACGAGAATTTCGAGCGGCGTGACGCCGATATTGAACAATTGGTCGGCTATGGCGCCGCTGCTGACGCCCTCCAGCACGCCGCGCACCATTTCGCCGTGAGCGTTGCGGCCTTTATAGGCAAAAAATGGCATATCCCCCTCCGAAAATCGCAGCGCCGCCATTATTTATAAAACCGTTCATAAACTCCGCTTGCACCCATTCAGCATTTGAAATATAGCTAAGCATGATTTATGCCATGATGTATATATGAACAGGTAGGAAAAATCCGTTCACCTTTTGACAGGGCTTTAGTCACTTACTGGCCAAGTCACAAATTGCTATGACTTGGCCGGTAAGTAACTAAAAAACTCAGTTGAACCGCAGAGACGCAGAGACGCTTCAGGCGCTTATAAAAAACAATAAGTTATGCTATCGTGCGACATCACCCATTTGGTGAGGCGGAAAATTGTTGTAATTTCAGACCACCTGATCTCAGGATAGACAAATCAATGGGTTATTGTATTTTGTCGGATTTATCTTGACCCGAAATTTGTAGAAACTGATTTTTCGTCATTCCCGCGAAGGCGGGAATCCAGCAGCGGTGGTAGGCTCGGCGCCCTGGATTCCCGCCTGCGCGGGAATGACGGTGCAACGCTTCTTGCCTGACTGGTTTTGGCAGACGCTTTTCTCAAGATCGCGCGTTCGTCTCAATGTCGCACGTGCGTCATTCCCGCGCAGGCGGGAATCCAGCAGCGATGGTTAACAGTAACCCGTTGTTTACATTAAGCAAATTCGGTTTTTAGAATCAATGAGCGCGGCGCGTGGGAATGGGATAAACCTTGAGATGGGTATGACGATGAACGCGGCACATGGAAACAGCGCCAATCCATGCCGCAGGCGGCAAATATTACCGCTCCGGGAAATTACCTTAATCTTCGAATTGGGCGGCTATGCGCATGGCCTCGGCGACCGTGGTTTTACCGTTCAGCACATTATGCGCGGCATGGCTTTGCAGGGTTTTCCCCGTCATCTGCTCGCGGGCAAGGCGTGAAAATTCGGCAGGATTCTGGTTGCTGGCGGCTTCGACCAGCTGAGTGCTCATTTCCAGCATTTCGAATACGCCGAAGCGCCCCTGGTAACCTGTACCATTGCAATTCGAGCAGCCGCGCCCCTGTTTATACTGGAATTGGTCGACCAAGTCACCCAATTCGAGTCTCAGCCATGCGCGTTCCTGAGGGTCAAGTTGATGGGGTTCCGCGCAACCTTCGCAAATTTTTCGCAACAACCGTTGGGCAAGCACGACATGCAGCGAGGTTGCCACCAGGTAACGCGGCGCCCCCATATCCATCAAGCGGATCGGCGTGCTGGCCGCATCGTTGGTGTGCAGGGTGGACAGCACCATGTGGCCGGTCATAGCGGCGCGCAAGCCGATCATGGCGGTTTCCTCGTCGCGCATTTCGCCCACCAGAATCACATCCGGGTCTTGGCGCAAGGCGGAGCGCAGCACCCGCGAAAACGTCAGGTCGATTTTTTCGTTGACCTGAACCTGGTTGATTCCGCTTAGCCGGTATTCGATCGGGTCTTCCACGGTGATCACTTTCTTTTCCTGGCGATTGGTTTCCGCCAATGCCGCATACAAAGTAGTGGTCTTGCCGCTACCCGTGGGTCCGGTCACCAGCACCATGCCGCTGTTGCGCGCCAACACTTTGCGGAAACGCCCCAGCATGTCCGGCGGCATGCCCAGTTTATACAGTTCGAGCACCCCCTCCGCCTGGCTCAGCAGACGCATAACGACGGATTCCCCGAGCTGGGTGGGCATGGTGGAGATACGCACGTCCACCCGCTGCTGGCGAACGCTGAGATCGAAGCGTCCGTCCTGCGGCATGCGGCGTTCCGAGATGTCCATTTTCGACATTAATTTAAGGCGCAGCACCAGCGCGGTGGCGATTTTTATATCCGCCTGGGTTTGCAAATGCAACGTGCCGTCGATACGGAAGCGGATATGCAAGCCCGACTCTTGCGGCTCGATGTGGATGTCCGAAGCGCGCACCTGCACCGCATCCTCGAACACCGATTGCAGCAGCTTGACCACCGGCGCGTCTTCGAGACCGGGCGATACGGCCAGTTCGCCGAAATCCACCGGAGCCTCCCCCAGCTCCTTGCCCAGTTCGCGCACGAAACCGCTGATCTCCTCGGTCTTGCGGTAAAAGCGGTCGATCTCCTGAAGCAATTGGGTTTTGGTGACAACGGCAAGGTCGATGTCTTTTTTCAAGGCGCGCGCCACTGCGTCATAAGCAAAAAGGTCGGTGGGGTCCTCCATGCCCACCAAGTAGCTGCTGCCTCTATCCTCCAGCACCAACGCGCGGAAACGGCGCGCCAGGTTTTCCTGCAATTTGCGCGCGGCGTTTGCGTCGACGATGAATTGCTTCAGGTTGATGAAGGGAATATTCAATTGCTTCGCCAGAACCGGCGCGATCTGTTCTTCGCTGGCAAAACCGTTATGCACCAATACGCGACCGATTTTCAAACCGGTGCGTTTCTGTTCCTCGCTGGCGATTTTGATTTGTTCCAGCGAAACGATTTTTTGCTGCACCAGCAAATCGCCCAGGCGCATTTTTTCCGCGCCCATGGCTTCGCCTGGCGCCCGCCCTGGGCGGGCATCCTTGAGAATCGGCGATCCGCCCAGCTCGGCGGGACCTGCCGCAGCCCTTTCCAGCGCTTGCCCGGATTCGTGCGCAAAACTACCGGTCTCATCGGGTTTGCGGTAATGCCGGTCGATTTCCTGCAGCAATTGGGTTTTGGTGACGACCGCGAAATCGATGCCTTTCCCTAGCGCCTTGGCGATTTCATCCTGGGCAAATAAGTCGGTGGGGTCTTCCATCCCCACCAGACACTTTTCGCCCCTGTTTTCCAACACCAATGCCAGAAAGCGACGCGCCAGATTTTCCGGCAAGGTGCGCGCCGTATTGGGATGGACGATAAATTGTTTTAGATTGATAAAGGGAATATTCGCTTGCTTCGCCAGAACCGTGGCGATTTGTTCTTCCGAGGCGAAGCCGTTATGCACCAGTATGCGCCCGAGCTTTAAGCCGGTGCGCTGCTGCTCCTCGACTGCCGTAGCGAGCTGCGCCTGGGAAATGATCTTTTGCTGCACCAACAAATTGCCCAGCAGTTTATTTTCTAAGGCCATTGCTTTCCCCTACCTAGTTATACTTTGCGCGGCCACAAATTGCGCATTTACCCACCGTCTGGCGGGCGCGCTGCCGCGTTGCAAATTGCTTGTGTGGAAACGACCACACGGCGCAATTTGCGTCTTGCATCGCATCCCGCGAGACGCGGCTAAATCCGCAATTTGTGGCCGCGCAAGGTATATTGGCACACTCATGGCTTGCCCACCATGGACGCCGCAACTGCACTTTGCTGGACTGGCGCCGCCCCTCCCTTCCCGGCGGAATGCGCCCGCACCCAGGCTTCGGCATGTCGCAACAAGGGCCAGGAGCCGGTCTGGTCAGGCGGAACCGACCTTTTCAACACCGCGCTCAACACCATGACCACCCTCTGCGCTTCACCCGGATAAGCCGCTGCCGCCAGATCAAATTGGCGCGCTGCAGCTTGATGCTCGCCGTTCAATTCGAGCAGGATCGCTTGCCGGTAAACAATGACACTTACAGGCATGCCGTGCATTGCCCGACCGTTAACCGCCAATTTGCCGGGCAGATTTTCCATGTCGAGCAAAATCCCTTGGCAGGCTGCTATCTCCGCATACGAAGCCAATAACGACTCGCGATGAATCAGCATGATCTGCCTGGTAAATTCCTTGATTTTTTCCTGACGCGGGTCCAGTCCGCTTTGTTGGGGCAGATTTTTCCACATGCCGTACATAGCCCTTTCAAAACCGGTATAGCTTTGAACCAGATTGAACAAACTCATGCCGCCCAAAAAACACAGCAGCACGAACAGCCTCCTGCCCACCCGCTGCATATTCAACCTGAAACAGCGGGTTTCCCCCACGCCCAGCAAGACAACCGCCACGCCGAGAAAATAGGCATACCACAGGGGATATTCCAACATGCTGTGGATCGCCAGCACCGACGATAGCGCCAAAATCCACCATTTTTCAGGGGTCAAGGCATCCGCCTTGATTAATCGCAGCAACCAGGCAAAAACCCCGATCACCAACAACAATGCCGCCGGCAAACCCAGTTCGGCAAGCACCTGCATCACGATGTTATGAGAGTGGCTATAAAGCCCTGCACGTATTTCATCGGGCGCCTGCCCGGCAAACAAGAAATGCTGCCAGACGAATTCGCCGAATCCTACACCGAGCAAAGGCGCCTGCAAGAATATTTTCCAGGCTTCCCACCAGATGGCGAGACGATCGCTTTTTGAGCCGGCGGTAATGAAAAGATTGTCGGTAGGCGTAATCACACCGCTTGGAACAAGCGCAAGCCATTTAATTTGAAGCAAAGCGAATCCCAGCAACAGCAAAACCGTAGCAATCAGCAAGCGCCGATGTTCGTTCCGCCTATCCCGCACAAAAAACCATAACGACAGACACATCATGGTGATCACATACAGCCAGGAACCGCGCGATCCGGAAAACGACAACGCATACAACAGGAGGCACCCTGTCGCCAGCACCGTCCCTAACGTCAAGCGCTGCTTAGAAAACAACAACAACAAGGAGCCTAGCGCCAAGGCAATGTAATCGGAAAAATGGTTGGGCTGCGCCAGATTCGCAAACGGAACCCGCACCCCCTTGAGTATCACCGGATCGAGAAACGTATCTATCTTGAGTTGCTGAAACACCGCGATCCCGGCATTCGCCACGCCGCCGCACAACAGAAACCAAGCCAGCGTCTCCACGACTTCCGGCAAACCCAATTCACGCGCCAACGTTCTGGACAACATCATCAACAATGCCGCCCACAGCAGATACGAAGCCCCCAGGATATTGCGCTCGGGAAATACAATACGCTCCGTGGGTATCTGGATCAGCAGCACCACGATCAAGCCCAACGGAACCAGTGCGATTATGGGCAACGCCATATCCTGCCAATAACGGTTTCGTAAAAACAGGCTCAACGCCGCCAAACCCAGCGCGGCAGCAAGCCATTCGCCGTAAAAACTGGGTATCGGCAACCCATGGTGGTTGACGAGGAAAGGCAGTAAAAACATCAGCCCGAGCAACCACAGGCTGATGCGGGGAAAAGTGATTTTTTGCATTGATGTGTTCAACATGTAACCGGCTATCGAGAAAAAATAAAATTCAGGCGATTATCCAGGAAAGCTCAGTTGACCGCTTGCCGGGACATGTAACTTATACTTTGCGCGGCCACAATTTACGCATTTATCCATCGTCTCGCGGGCGCGGCTAAATCCGCAAATTGTGGCCACGCAAGGCATATGTGGTCGTCAGGCCACATCCCCTCCGGCAGTCCCAAACCAGAATTCTTCGCCTTTTTCCAGGAATTCCTCCACCGGCATATAGTGCGAGCCATCGCAGGAAAAGGTCAGGCTGATCATGCCGTTGATCACATTAATCGAACTGGAGCGCAAGTACACTGTTTCATCGGCCTCGCGCAGTACGCGGAAGCGTTCCAGCGTCGGGCGCACCAGCCGCGCCGGCACTGTCGCAAGCTCGGTATAGGGACGGCGCGGGTAGGCCAGGCACACGGCGGGATTGATGATCTCATCCAGCACATGGATGCGGTAGCGGTAAGGATCGTCCACCAGCCACAAGGTCGAGCGCGAACTGGAATAGTGCAGCTTGGCATGGAATACGCCGCGCTCGCTGATCAACTCGTCGAAAATCGAAATTACGTCGTCGGCATGAATGTCCATCTGGCTTTGCACCCGGCTTTGCCGGAACAACGCCGCGCGTATTGCCGGGTCCCCGCGTATCTGGCGCCAACTGTCGTCGGCTTTGACCTGGCGTTCCGGCAAGACCAGATCGCGCAGGTCGAAATCGGCGACCACAAAACCTTGAATCCCATCCTCCCCGCGCACTACCTGCACCGCGCTGATACAGGGGAGATGGCTGGTCTCGCTGATATAGACATCGGACAGCATCAAGCCGTCCTGCTGCATCCCGCTCGACACGTAAAGGCGCAATGCCAGATTCTTGCCGCGCCGCGCGTTGCTCATGCCGTCCGGCATGAAAGCGGCGCTCACCTGAACGCCCGAGGTGTCGGAGGCATAAAGTCGGCGGCACAACGGCATGGTGCTCATGCCGGCGCCAAGCACGCCGTCCAGCTTGGCGCGGTCGCACCAGGCCGGCGAGCAGGCGCGCGCCAATATCGTCATGGGCCATTCCAGACGCTGCTTTAACGTTTTCCGTTGACTATCGATAGTTTGCGTCAGTGTAGTCATTTTCTTTTAGAGGCTAGGGGCTAGGGACTAGTAAAAAACAGGCGCGTAGCGCCAATAACTAGCCTTTAGACACCTCCTCAATAATTTCGCCGAAACACCGGATCGCGGTAAATTCTCCCATGTCTTTTTCCGGCAGGCGCGTATCCGGCTTCTGCACCGCCAGCAAGTGGGCGATACCATAGCGCTGCGCCGAACGCAGCACGGGCAGGCTGTCGTCCACCAGCAAAGCGCTTTCGCGGACGAACGGCTCCACCTCCTGCAACTTGTCCCAGAACGCGGGGTTTTCTTTTGGGAGGCCAAGATCGTGGGCGCATATCACGGCATCGAAATAGCCGCGCAATCGGGTCTTTTCCATTTTTAGCGCAAGGCTTTTTTGATGGGCATTGGTCACCAGCACCACGCGTTTGCCTGCGTTGCGCGCCGCGCTTAAAAATTCGACCACGTCGGGATGCACCGCAATCAGGTGCGCCACCTCTTCCTTGAGCAACGCAATGTCCAAACCCAATTCGCGCGTCCAGTGATCGACGCAGTACCATTGCAGGGTGCCGGCGATTTCTCCATAGCGCGCCGCCATTTCCCGGCGCGCATCGGCGATGTCGCCCCCGTATTTTTCAGCATAACGGCGCGGCACATGTTCCAGCCAGAAATGATTGTCGAAATGCAGATCGAGCAAGGTGCCGTCCATATCGAGCAGAACGGTGTCGATGGTGTTCCAGTCCATGGTGATCCCAGATATATGAAGCGTTTTCAACACCGGCTAATAATTTTTTTAACAAGATTGGGCGGCATGATAAAAACCGGCAACCTCAATCGACCATGGGTTCGTCAGCGCTGGAAAGAACGATTTCTCCTTTTTCCGCCATGGCGTGTGCCAGCTTGAGAATATTCGTTCTCTCGGCCTCGACTTCAGCCAGCCTGATTTTGCCGCCGGATTCGATGTGTTCCATCAAATCATTGGCTCCCCGCCGCGACATTCCGGCGCAGAATTTTTCCAGGACATCCTTCTCCACCCCCCTCAAGGCAATCGCCAGGGAATTCGCATGAACCTCACGCAGCAGCCTTTGCAAAGAACGGTTGTCGAGATCGGCGAGGTTTTCAAACACGAACAGGTTTTGACCGATGAGATTCGCCAAATCCGGGTTGTTGGCGCGAATGGACTCCATGGCTGACGCCCGTTGATCCGGCGCCATGTTTCTCAAGACGGCGGCGGCATATTTAAGCTTGTCGCGATTCGGCATATAAGCAAGGAAGGTGAAAAACGTTGCGTGCTGCGACATTGAAAACTTTTGTCTTTTTCCCGATTATACTACGCGCCATGCTTAGCGTTTGAGCTTCGTCCTAAACTGTCGAAATTTAACATTTTTTGGCAACAACAGATAACACCCCCGCATATCCATCCTTATATAATAGTTTTGACAATGGAAATTTGCCCGCTTAACCGTAGCAGCGGCGAGGAGGACTGGCCGAAAATCTGCTAATATCTCCGAAAATGTGCGTGATGACGCACCTGAGAATTACGACGATAAAGGTTATTCACCATGAAATTCGCTTTCCTGCGTTCTGCCCGTTTTCCGTTTTACCTTGCATTGGCGTCCGGCCTGGGGTTGACCGCTTGCGGCGTGCTGATGGCCGAAACAATGCGTTTGGCGGCTTGTCCGCTGTGCATTATCCAGCGCATGCTTTACTTGTCGATTGCAGCGTTCGCGCTGTTCGGACTATTGTTGGCCAACAGGCGTGGCGCCAGGGCCGGCGTGCTGCTGCTCATGTCCCTGACTGCCGCGACAGGCGTTTTCGTTGCCGGTTTCCAAACCTGGTTGCAGCGCTTTGCGCGCTTCGCTTCGTGCGCCGCCGATTATCCGTGGTGGGAGCAACTGGTGGATTGGGCCGGCGAGCGCTGGCCACTGTTGTTCCACGCCAGCGGCGTATGCAGCGACCCTGCATGGAAATTTCTCGGCTTGTCGATTGCCGAGTGGTCGCTGGCGATATTTTCATCGTTGCTGGTTTTCTTCGCCTATTCCCTGTTCAAAACCCTGGTGCGTCGGCAACCCTGAGCCGGAAACCCAAAAGCGTCACATGATTTTCCCGGTTCCTTCCGGCGTTGTATTTCTCAGCGTTTCTGCACATCTGCGGTCAAGAAAACGTGGTTTTTAGTCACTTATCAGTCAAGTTGTTGCATTTTTTGCAAAGAATGTGTCGTAGATCAAGCACTGGTGCGGTTCTCCGGGTAATTCTTTTTCACCGCAGAGACGCTTCAGGCGCGGAGAAATATAACGGAGGGTGAAAGCATACCATTACTCTACAAAATCTCTGCGTCTGAAGCGTCTCTGCGGTAAATGTTTTTGGTTCCGGCTCGTCCGGTTTAGGATAAAAGCTTATTCCATATATTACATTCAAGTTTCATCCAGCCTGTTATAATTCTCCGCATGCACCTTACCACCAAGCATCCTGGAGTAAACGATATGAAACGTTTTGCCCTGCTGTTGTGTTTTCTGGGTGTTTCCCTTGCCCATGCCGCCGGTTCAACCGCCGATGCGGGATTGACGGAAGTTATGGAACTGGGACGCTTGAACGGCCAAGTGCTTGCCTGCGGCTATATCAACGCGGTTGCACGGATCAAGGCCGTGATGATCGAATTCGCCCCCAAATCGCGGCGCTACGGGGCGGCCTTCGAGGAGGCTGCCAATGAAGCGTTTCTCGCCCAATCCAGGAAGGAGCGGAACACCTGCCCGGACGGGCCGACCTTCGCTGAGCAAGTGGAAGGGGCAAGCCGACGCTTGCAAGCCGCCCTCCCGCCTGCCGCCCCCCTCCCATGAAACGGCTACGCCTTGCCGCCCTCGCCGTTGCGCTGAGTTGCGCGTTCCCGGCTGCTGCGGATGCGCCCTCCCCGGCCACGGACGAGCAGGCGGAAAGCGGGATAATTTCCCGCTATCTGCTTATGGATGCGAATGGGAGGGCGGTCACCGATCAGGATTTTCCCGGACGCTTTCAGCTTATTGCCTTCGGTTACACGTTCTGCCCGGATATTTGTCCGACCACCCTGGCGGAAATGGCGCTGATCGTGGATAAGCTGGGCAGTCTGGGCGAGCGCTTGCAACCCTTGTTCGTCACGGTGGACCCGGAGCGGGACACCCCGGAAGTGCTGCGCCGCTACACCGGTTTTTTCGATGCGCGCATTATCGGGCTAAGCGGTTCCAAGGAGTTGGTGCGCCGCGTGGCCGATCACTTCAAGGTGCGCTTTGATAAACATCTGGAACCCGGCGCGGAACCGGATAAGTATTCGGTGGACCACTCGGCAGGCATGTATCTGCTGGGGCCGGACGGGCGCTTCGTCGCCAAATTCGCCTACGCCACCCCGCATCAGGAAATTGCCGAGCGGATTCGGACGCTGATGCAGGAAGCCAAATTGCGCCCACCGGCGAAGTGAAGGTGAAACACCTGCGTTAACCTAGAAAGCTCAGTTGAACGGGCTGGAGTGTGCGGTTTTCCGGGTGCAGGGCATACCCGACGGCCTTCGGCCTGGGCACAAGAGGCGCAACGACGCGCAATGGTCATTCCATTGCCTTCTCTTGGAGTTGCAACGCCGCCATGCGCCCGGAAAACCGTGCAATCCAGCCCGCAGCCGCTCTCACCATACGGGTGAACGTAAAATAGATGACAAAGTTGTTTAGAACCACTATGTTGCACATCTTGGCAAGCGGTCAACTGAGCTTTCTAGGGTTAAGCCAGCTTGGCGACGGTTGCGGCAAAAACGTCCAGAATCGGCTGTATCTGCGCGTGTTTGAGTTTCAATGCCGCCTGATTGACGACGAGGCGCGAGCTGATCGGCATCACTTCTTCCACCGCCACCAGATGGTTGGCCTTCAATGTGCCGCCGCTGCTGACCAAATCGACGATGGCGTCGGCCAGCCCGACCAGCGGCGCCAGTTCCATTGATCCGTAAAGCTTAATCAGGTTGACGTGGACGCCTTTGCGGGCGAAATGCTCGCGCGCGGTTTCCACGTATTTTGTCGCCACGCGCAGCCGCGCGCCGCGCTGCACGGCGGCCTGGTAGTCGAAGCCGTCGGGCGCCGCGACCATCATGCGGCAGCGCGCAATCTGCAAGTCCAGCGGCTGGTACAGATTGATGCCGCCGTGCTCGTTGAGCACATCCTTGCCGGCGATGCCTAAGTCCGCAGCGCCATATTGCACATAAGTCGGCACGTCGGAAGCGCGCACGATGATCAGGCGGATGTCCGCCCGGTTGGTATCCAGGATCAGTTTGCGCGACGTTTCCGGGTCGTCCAGCGGAACAATGCCCGCAGCCGCCAGCAGTGGCGCGGTTTCTTCGAAAATGCGCCCCTTGGAAAGGGCGATGGTTATAGTTGTCAAAATAATTTATCCAAATTACGGCAATTCGAAATTGCCCGCAACAATGCCGGGCACGGTGATATCTTCGTCCAGGTCTTCCCAGCGCAAGGCAAAACCGTTCAGACGCAATTCAACTTTCGTCAATGCCTCGTCCGAAGCGTCTTTAAGCAACCTGAAACGCTCGGCGGGAAAACCAACCACCCGTTCATCGGTCAGTTTGACGAAAATCATTCTTTTTTCTGCCCACGCTTCCAGGGCGACAGGCTCGGCAAGTAGCGGCCTTTCAGCACTGTCCATAGTGATAGCCATAAACTTATCCGTTACGTTTATCCAGCCATTTTTGTAACGAAGCTTGGCTTTCCCTCGACGGCCTGCCTAGGAGCAAACCTTCAATGCTGATGTCTTCGTCGATTTCTTCCCAATGGATGCCGTAGCCTTTGCCGATCAATCGCCAACGGTTTCTTTCTTCCGACGTGGCATATTGGAGCCGGGGATACCATGCCAACGGCACTGAAATGGTGCGCCCATCCGCAAGGTCGATACACAACGTATCGTCCGTTAATATGACGCTCTCGGCATTTGGAGCTGCGACTTCAACAACTGCAGAAGTATTCATTTCACGTCGCTATGCAGAAAAAACGATATATTATCAATGCACCCGCCTGATCCTCGCCCCGAGTTGCGACAGTTTTTCTTCTATGCATTCGTAGCCGCGGTCGATGTGGTAGATGCGTTCTATGGTGGTTTCCTGCTGGGCGATCAGGCCGGCGATTACCAGCGAAGCCGAGGCGCGCAGGTCGGTGGCCATCACTGTTGCGCCCTGGAGTTGTTCCACGCCGCGCACGACTGCGGTGTTGCCTTCCACTTCGATGTTTGCGCCCAGGCGGCGCAGTTCCTGCACATGCATGAAGCGGTTCTCGAATATGGTTTCGGTGACGGTCGAGACGCCAAGCGCTACGGTGTTCAGCGCCATGAACTGCGCCTGCATGTCGGTGGGGAACGCCGGGTAGGGCGCGGTGCGCACGTTGACCGCGTTGATTGCACCGCTCATTTCCAGGCTGATCGAGTTTTCGTCGTGGCTGATTGCGGCGCCGGTTTCGCGCAGCTTTTCCAGCAGCGCGTCGAGGATGTCGGCGCGGGTGTCGCGCAGCCTGATTTTGCCGCCGGTGGCGCATGCTGCCACCAGGAAGGTGCCGGTTTCGATGCGGTCCGGCATCACCGGGTAGGCGGCGCCGTGCAAATGTTCGACGCCATGTATCGTAATCACGTCGCTGCCTATGCCTTCGATGTGCGCGCCCATCGCCACCAGGCAATGGGCGAGGTCGCTCACTTCCGGCTCGCGCGCGGCGTTTTCCAGCACCGTGACGCCGTCCGCCAGCACTGCCGCCATCATCAGGTTTTCGGTGCCGGTCACGGTCACCAGGTCCATGAAGATGCGCGCGCCCTTGAGACGCTTGACGCGCGCCAGGATGTAGCCGTGCTCAATGTCTATGGTTGCGCCCATCGCCTGCAAACCCTTGATGTGCAAGTCTACCGGGCGCGATCCGATGGCGCAGCCGCCGGGCAGCGACACCTTGGCCTGGCCGAAACGTGCGAGCATGGGACCTAGCACCAGGATGGAAGCGCGCATGGTCTTCACCAGTTCGTAAGGCGCAACCAGGTTGTGGACGTTGGATGCCGTCAGTTCCACCTTCATTTTGTCGTTGACCGACACCCCTATGCCCATCTGGTTGAGCAACTCCAGAGTGGTGGTGACATCGCGCAGGTGCGGCACGTTGCTGATCGCAAGCGGTTCTTCGGTCAGCAAGGACGCGCAGAGTATCGGCAACGCGGCATTTTTCGCGCCGGAAATGCGGATTTCGCCGGCGAGCGGTACGCCGCCCTGAATAACCAGTTTGTCCATTAATTTATCCTGAAAAGCGGCAATTGCTTAACCGCAGAGACGCTTAAGGCGCAGAGGAATGAATGGGGGGATTGTGCGATATTGAAATTCATATTTTTTCTCGGCGCCTCGGCGTCTCTGCGGTTCAATGGTTTTTTTAAGATCAAGCTATTCAAGTCCGCCTCTTTCCGCCCAATCTTCCGGGGTGTAGGTGCGTAGCGACAAGGTGGGGATTTCATCATTCATGTGTTCGCCCAGCGCGCCGTATACCAGTTGATGCTGCTGCACCATGCTCTTGCCGCGAAAAACCGGGCTGACGATGCAGGCCATGATACGTCCGCCATGCTCCCCGGTGCGCACCAGATCGCATTCCAGCGCGTTTTCGATATAGGTTTTCACTGTTTCCGGCGCCGGATTGTCCATAAGCTAGTCTCGCAATTTATAGCCGCTTTTCAGCAGCCACAGGGTTGCCAATGATAAGGCCAAAAAGGCGCCGGACACAATCGACAGGCTGATCCATGGGGAAATGTCCGATACGCCGAAAAAACCGTAGCGGAAGCCGTCTATCATGTAAAAGAACGGGTTGAGGTGCGACACCCCCTGCCAGAAAGGCGGCAGGGAATGGATCGAGTAAAACACGCCGGACAAAAAAGTAAGCGGCATAATCACGAAATTCTGCACAGCCGCCAACTGGTCGTAGCTTTCCGCCCACAGCGCCGAAACGATGCCCAGTGCGCCCAGCGCAGCGCAGCCGGCCAAAGCGAAAGCCAGCAGCCAGCCCGGATGAATGAGGGCGTGCGGCGCAAACCACCAGCCGGCGAGCCACACGCCCAGCCCCACCACCAAGCCGCGCACTACGGATGCCGCGACATAGGCCGCAAAAAACTCCCAGTAGGCCAGCGGCGGCAACAGGATAAATACGATGCTGCCGCCCATTTTCGCCTGGATCAGGCTGGAAGCGCTGTTGGCAAAGGCGTTTTGCAGCATCGCCATCATCACCAGGCCGGGAATCAGGAAAGCGGCGTAAGCCACCCCCGGATAGACCTGCACATGCTCTGCCAGCACATGGGAAAAAATCAGCAGGTAAAGCAAGGTTGTCACCACCGGCGACAGGATGGTCTGGAGGCCGACTTTCCAGAAGCGCAGGATTTCCTTGTAAAACAAGGTCCACAGGCCGGTCATGCGGCCCCCTTTTGCGGTGCCGCCATGATTTGCAGAAACACGTCTTCCAGATCGGGCTTGGAAATTTCCATGTCCTTGATTTCCGCGCCCGCCGTGCGCAACGCCGCCAGCACCGCTTCCAGTTCGCCGTAATGGCGCAGGGAAAGGCGGAAACAGCCGCCCTCCCCGCCCACCAGCATGGCGCGCAGCCCCTCCGGCAGCAGGGGTGGGGACAGCTTGAGCCGCACTTCGGTCGCGGCATGGGCGCCGAGCAGGTTGCGCGTGGTGTCGAGCGCGACGATTTCGCCCTGTTTCAGCATCGCGACGCGGCTGCACAGGGTTTCCGCCTCTTCCAGATAATGCGTGGTAAGCATGATGGTGTGGCCGTCGCGGTTAAGGCGCTGGATGAAACCCCACAGGCTCTGACGCAATTCCACATCCACCCCGGCGGTAGGCTCGTCGAGCACGATCACCGGCGGCTTATGCACCAGCGCCTGCGCCACCAGCACGCGGCGCTTCATGCCGCCGGACAGGGTGCGGGTGTAGATGTTCGCCCGGTCTTCGAGTCCCAGGTTGTGCAGCAACTCGTCTATCCACGCGTCGTTGCGTTTCAGGCCGAAATAGCCGGACTGGAAGCGCAGCATTTCCCGCACGGTAAAAAAAGCGTCGTACACCAGCTCCTGCGGCACCACGCCGAGCGCGCGCCGCGTCTCGCGGTAATCGGCGACCACGTCATGCCCCATCACCGCACAGTTGCCCGAGGTGGCGCGCGCGAGTCCCGCCAGGATATTGATCAGGGTAGTCTTGCCGGCGCCGTTCGGCCCGAGCAGCGCAAAAAACTCTCCTTGCTCGACGGTCAGATCCACGCCGCGCAAGGCATGAACGTCGCCGAAGCGCTTATGCACCTGCTGGACTTGAATTGCGGGAGGCACTATTGAACGAGATCAAGCACGCCGTAAAGGGTGACGAGACTTTTCAGGTTATCGCTGTAGCCGACAAAATGCAGATTGGGGTTGGCGCGCCGCCATTCCAGCAGCAGGCTGACGGCGGCGGAATCGACCTCCGTCAGCGCCGACAGATCGACTTCAGTCGCCTGGGCGAATTTCGTTAAGCCCTCTTCCAGCACCGCGTTGGCATTGTCCATGGTAATCGCGCCGTCGATACTGAAACGGCTGCCGTCGCCTTGGATCATTTTTTCGCCGCGACCTGATTTTTTTCGACCAAGGTCTTGATCAGCCCGCCGATGCCGGACTGGCGGATTTCGGTGCTGAACGAGCTGCGATAGTTGGTCACTAGGCTGACGTTGTCCACCACCACGTCATACACCTTCCAACCGCTCGCCTCTTTCTGCAGGCTGTAGTCGATCGGAACCGGCTGGCCGCCCGGCTGGATGACCTGGGTTTTCACCGTCACGTCGGTGTCGCCCGGCTGCATTTTAAACGGCTTGTATTCGATGGTCTGGTTTTTGTAGGCCGACAGCGAGGTGGAATAAGTGCGCACCAGCAATGTGCGGAATTCGTTGGACAGCGCTTCCTGCTGCTCGGGCGTGGCCTGACGCCAGTGTTTTCCGATGGCGTACTGGGTCATCAGCTTGAAATCGAAATGGGGCAGCACCTTGGCTTCCACCAAATCGTGCAGCTTTTTCTGGCTGCCGGCCTGAATGTCCTTGTCTTTCTTGATAATTGCCAGCACGTCTTGGGCGGTTTCCTTCACCAGCGCGTCCGGCGCCATTTCAGCGGCATGTGCGCTACCCAGGAAAAACATCAGGGGTAATAGCCAAATAAAAAAACGTTTCATGTCATCCTCTCTCACTTCGTTGATTTTGCGTCGTTTTTATCGCCGTTTTCGGATGCCTTGCTGAATAGCACCTGGCCGATCAGGCTTTCCAGCACCATCGCCGACTGGGTCAGCTTGAATTTGTCGCCCTCCTTGAGGCTGACCGGATCGCCGCCGGCTTCCAGGCCGACATATTGCTCGCCGAGCAGGCCGGAAGTCAGCACCGACGCGCTGGTGTCCTTGGGGAACTGATAACGACCGTCCACGCGAATTTCCACATGCGCCTGGAACCGCTTGGGATCGAAGCTGATCCCGCTAACGCGCCCGACCACCACCCCGGCGCTTTTCACCGGCGCCTTGATTTTCAGGCTGCCGATGTTGTCGAATTCGCCGTAGAGCTTATAGGTGTCGCCGCTGTCGTAAGTACCCAGGTTCCCCACCTTGAAGCCCAGCACCGCCAGCGCAACCACCCCCAGCACCACGAAAATGCCTACCCATAAATCCAGCGTAGTTCGTTCCATAAATTTAAATTCCCAAATTCGGTAATGAGTGATGGGTAATGGGTGATGAAAACCTCTCCCCATCACTCATTACCCATCACCCTATATTCCTCGAAACATAAATGCCGTCAAAATAAAGTCCAGCCCCAGCACCGCCAGCGCGGACGTCACCACGGTGCGAGTGGTCGCATGGGACACGCCTTCCGCAGTGGGCGGCGCGTCGTAGCCTTCGAACAGCGCAATCGCCGTCACCGCGACGCCGAACACCGCGCTTTTGATAATGCCGTTCACGATGTCCTGGCGGAAATCCACTGCCGACTGCATCTGCGACCAGAACGAACCTTCGTCCACCCCGATGAACACCACCCCGACCAGATAGCCGCCGAACACCCCGATGGCGGAAAACATCGCCGCCAGCAGCGGCATGGAAATCACCCCGGCCCAGAAGCGCGGCGCCACCACGCGGGAAATCGGGTCCACCGCCATCATCTCCATCGCGGCAAGTTGCTCGGTCGCCTTCATCAGGCCAATCTCGGCGGTGATCGCCGAACCGGCGCGGCTGGCAAAGAGCAGCGCGGCCAGCACCGGCCCCAGTTCGCGCACCAGCGACAGCGCCACCAACGACCCGAGAGCCGATTCCGAACCGTATTTTTGCAGCGTTTCGTAGCCCTGCAAGCCCAGCACCATGCCGACGAACAAGCCGGAAACCAGGATGATAATCAGCGACAGCACGCCGGTGAAATAAATCTCGCGTATCGTCAGTCCGAAACGACGGAAACTGTCGCCTGAGCCGAGCAAGGTCATCATGAAAAAGCGCGCGGCAAATCCCACGCGCCACACCCCGTCCACCACCACGCGTCCTATGGTGCGAATACTGCATCCGGCTTTTCTGTTCGGCATCATTCAGGCGCCGGCCCCCAGGCGCAAATCCTGGCGATAAGATGGGCTGGGATAATGAAAAGACACCGGCCCGTCGATATCGCCCCACACGAACTGATGCACAAACGGCAACTTGCTCGCCTTGATCTCATCGGGCGCACCTTCCGCCACCACCACACCTTCCGCCATGAAATAAACGTAATCGACAATTTTAAGCGATTCTTGAATATCGTGAGTGACCACTATCGAAGTCGCGCCCAGCGCATCGTTCAGCCGACGGATCAAATTGCCGATCACCGACAGCGAAATCGGGTCCAGGCCGGCAAACGGCTCATCATACATAATCAACATCGGGTCCAGCGCCACCGCCCGCGCCAGCGCCACGCGCCGCGCCATCCCGCCGGACAGTTCCGCCGGCATCAGGTTTTGCGCGCCGCGCAATCCCACCGCATGCAACTTCATCAGCACCAGATCGCGAATCACGCTTTCCGGCAAATCGGTCTGCTCGCGCATCTGAAAAGCCACGTTCTCAAACACCGACAAATCAGTAAACAGCGCGCCGAACTGGAACAACATGCCCATCTTGCGCCGCATCAGATAAAGCCCTTCGCGATCCAGCGCGGAAACCTCTTTGCCCGCCACCTTGACGCTGCCGGTGGTCGGCTTCAGCGAGCCGCCGATCAGGCGTAGCGTAGTCGTCTTGCCGCAACCGGACAGCCCCATGACCGCCACCACCTTGCCGCGCGGCATGGACATGTTGATCCCCTTGAGAATGGCATTCTTGCCATAAGCAAAAGTCAGATCACTAATCTCGACCAGGTTTTCGGAGGGCACGTTGCAGGCATTCGTCGGTTTGGTTAATTAGCGCATTCTAAACTAGGAAGGCCTTTAGGACAATTCAAACCTGATACTAGAGCATGGCAACCCCCTACTCAGGAACCTTGAGCGGGTGGGCGAATCAGCGCAACGCATCCATCAAACTACGAAATTTGGCTCTTCATATAGAAAAAAATGAAATTGAGTGAGTAAATAATTCGGGATTGTCATCTTTCTCCGTTCGTCCTGAGTAGAATATTCGTCCGCAGGCCGAAAGGCGTTGGCAAGAAACAGGGGGCATGGCTGCTGTTTGGCGCTCGTTTAATGGCTTTCATTCCGCCATTGTGGTTATTTTTGCCATTGATATATATGACTAAAAAAGCTGTTTCTTGAGAGCCTGTCGAAGGATGAATGGAGAAAGATGACAACACTTGGGAGACAATATCAATCGGAATTAAAAAATATTTTTTGTTTATATTCAGTATGATGCCGATGAAAGTAAATCCCTTCATCCTTCGACAAGCTCAGGACGAACGGATCTACTTTCATCTTTAATCTGCTTTTCCTGAGCAAGTTTTAAGAATGATTTTAAATCGCCCAGCCAGTCAGTCTGCCAAGAACATCCGCATTTCTGTCACAATGTCGGCTTTTTTCTCAGGAGAAACACATGGCTGAAATCACCACCGCCAGCGGGCTGATTTACGAAGACGTAACCGAAGGCGAAGGCGCCATTGCCTGCGCCGGGCAAAAGGTTACGGTGCATTACACCGGCTGGCTGACCGATGGCACAAAATTCGATTCGAGCAAGGATCGTAGCGAACCATTCGACTTCCCGCTCGGCGGCGGGCGCGTGATACGCGGCTGGGACGAAGGCGTGCAAGGCATGAAAATCGGCGGCGTGCGCAAACTCACCATCCCGCCTGAACTGGGCTACGGCGCGCGCGGCGCGGGCGGGGTGATCCCGCCCAACGCCACGCTGGTGTTCGAAGTCGAACTGCTGGGAACCCGCTAACCGTGGCGGAAAAAATCCGGCTCTCCAAGCTGATGTCCGAGCGCGGGCTATGCTCGCGCCGCGAGGCGGACGGCTTCATCGAGCGTGGCTGGGTGCGCGTCGACGGCATCACCGTCGACGTGCTGGGCACCCGAATAGACCCGGCGCAAACCATCACCCTGGACAAATCCGCGCGCGAAAGCCAGACGCGCCAAGTCACCATACTGCTCAACAAACCGGTGGGCTACGTTTCCGGGCAACCGGAAAAAGGTTACAAAGCGGCAGTAACCCTGATCACCGGGGAAAACCGCTTTCGCGGCGACCGCAACGCCCTGCGCTTCACCCCCGCCCAACTGCGCGGCCTGGCGCCCGCAGGACGGTTGGACATCGACTCGCAAGGCCTGCTGGTGTTCACCCAGGACGGACGCACCGCCAAACGCCTGATCGGCAACGACTCCCCCGTCGAAAAGGAATACCTGGTGCGCGTGGAAGGCCCGCTCAGCGAAAAAGGGCTGGCCTTGCTGCGCCACGGCCTGACCCTGGACGGCGACAAACTCAAGCCGGCGCAAGTCACCTGGCAAAACCGCGACCAACTGCGCTTCATCCTGAAAGAAGGCAAAAAACGCCAAATCCGCCGCATGTGCGAACTGGTCGGGCTGAAAGTGCTGGGACTCAAGCGCGTGCGCATCGGGCAAGTCATGCTGGGTGAATTGCCCGAGGGGCAATGGCGCTATTTGCGCGAGGGGGAGGGGTTTTAGCGCGGTTTGATCGTGCTCTCACTTTGCATCGCGTGGGACAGGGTAAATTTGTTCTCAGAAATTCATGATAAAAATCAATGATGGAAAACATTCATGAATCCCAGGCAAACTGAGCCGCAACGCTGCTCGACTCATGACGGCAACCCATAAAGACAAAACCTTTTTTACCACAGAGGACGCGGAGGACGCAGAGGAAGAGCATGAGGGTTTTCCTCTGCCTCAGGGGGTTAGGGATCAGGGGCTACGCGGGGACGGGAACACGAAAATACACGCATGGACTCCGCGTTTGCAACCGGCTCAAGAAGCGTTGGGACGCGAAAGACAGGGCTTCACCGACGGATGTTCTCGCGCAGCCCCTAGCCCCTGCCCCCTGAGCAGTTACCGCACGAATTTACTTGTGCCCTTTGGGTATAAAATATCCGGGCTAGACTAACTTCTCAAAAGCCATGCCCCCGGCCAATAGGTCACGCACTCGCTAATATTGCCTTCGTTAAACGGGAATTTCGGCGGTGCGCATAGGAACTCGGGGTGAAGCGCCACGAATTCTTCCGCTGCCGCCTTTGGGTTGTTCCACGACCAATCGGGCTGGCTGCGTGGGGCGCCGACCAGATCGCCCATGATGCCGTCGGTGGCGACGATATAGGAACCCGGCGTGACCAGGTCGCCGTAAGCCTCCAGTTCGGCCAGCACATGCGCTTTGCTGTGGTTGGAGTCGAGTATCACCATGACATTTTCGTCGGCGCGCACTTGGTTTTTCACCTGCGCCACTACGGATGGCGCCACCGAGCTGCCCTCAATCAGGGTGATATATTCGCTCAGTTCGTGCGCTTCGATAGCTTGGCGGTTATGCGGGCGGATTTCGATGTCCACCCCTATCACCCGCCCCTTGCCCATCGCCTTGAACAGGCTGGCGTAATAGATCAGCGAGCCGCCATGGGCAACGCCGGTTTCGACGATGACATCCGGCTTGACCTGGTAGATCGCTTCCTGGATGCGCAACATGTCTTCCGGCAACTGGATCACCGGGCGACCCATCCAGGTAAAACCGTAAACATATTTGTTATCCCAGCCGCAACGCAACCAAGTTTGAGAAATAACGGAAAACGCCTCCGGGCTGCCCATCGGGTAGTTTTTTTCGCCATCGGGCGTTTCCACCAGCACCCGGCTGTTTTCCATGTCGATTTTTATCATTTTGGTATTATCCGCATAAAGACTGATCTGGACTTAAAGGTTAGCATAAATGCCCCTGATTAGCGCTAATCAGGTCAGCAATTCCAATTGCGCACCCGCGCGCTATCCCGGCGTATTCCTGCGATGCCTGTTTCAACCCCTGTCAGGCAATGCTTTACCTCTTTGAGTTCGTTTTCGATTCGGTCTTGGCCGGCCCGCAGGGCGCGCAGGTGTTCAATTACCAAGTTTTCGACGTTATTAGCCATGATTTTCCCTTTCTGCGATTTCGATCAGTTTACCTGTCCAAAGGTTCAAACAAAAGCGGGGGGCGGCTTTTTCGCGGCTACTATGGGTGAAGCATGGGTGAAGCTATGAATGCGGATTGGTAGCCTTTGCGGGTGCGCCGTTGCCGATTTTGGCGTGATCAGGGCAAAGGCAGGACTTGGCGGGACGCGGGGATCATTTGGCATCCTCCGGTTGTTCTCTGTACTTGGATGGATAATTTTTTTGCGCCGCGAGTAGCATCGGCTAAATCCGGGCAGTACGCCCTGCTTTTGATGGTACAAATTGTCGAGACGGCTGGCACGTTGCAATTACAACCGCCGTCCTCAAGTTCAATCGTACATGATGTCCCGGAAAAGTTCACAATAGCCAGCACATCTGGGCAGTCTGCCATTGTGCAGTATTTCAACCCGCTCTGCGCCGCAGCCAGCGCCATATTGCCGTTATGCGCCAAAGTGGCCGTTGTGCTGGAAGCTGTGGAAAAATTGGACATCGCGTACAGCATTGCGCCCCCCGCCGCCATTAGGAAAACGACGGTTACGAGAATAAAAGCGCCGGTTTGTCGGTAACGGTTCGGCATGGCGTTATTGGAACGTGAACGCGTTCATGAGCGTGGATTTTCCCTCGGGCGTCGTCACCACCAGACTGGCAGTGCCGGTAAACGACGATGAAATGCTGGCGGTAAAAACCGATGATGTCGGCGCCGCCGTCAAAACGTATGAAACCGGTGCAGCGCCGTTCATGAATGTAACGCTGGATATAATCCCCAGTTCCATCCCTGGGAAAATCCCATAGACAGAAACAAGAGTAAACTGGTCAATCAGCCCGTTGGGTGGAGAGACCGAAGAGACATAAGGGCCATTGACATAACTGCGTAGCGTCGTTGAAATTGGTGTGACAATTGATTCATATCCGCCGGTGGAATACTGGAAACCTACATTCAGTTGAGCGCGGGAGACCGTGCCAATATTGCTGACATAGTTGAACGGACAACTTCCCGACGCGATGACGTTATCCAGCAACATGCCGCTCACTGAAGCGTTGGACATCCATATCTGCGCACCAGACGGCCAATATCGCGCCCAATAGGTGTTCGGCTGATCGCCATTCAGTCCGCTGACGGTCAGCATCGAAATATTACAATCAGGATACGGCGTCTGACCCATGCCATCCACCAGCGACCTGCGGAAATCCTCGCTCAAGCGCCACAGCGCCGCCTCGCGCGGGGAAAGCGCCTGTTCCGCCTGGACGCCGGCCAAGTAGGACGGCGCCAGCTTGCTTATCAATAGGCTGCCCACGGCGGCCATTGCGCCGAACAGCACGATGGAAACGATCATTTCGATCAGGGTGACGCCGCACTGTGAGAGAGGCTTACTGGACATCGAAAGTGTCCCCGGAAAGCGAAACGCAGCTTGCGCAAAGTTCGGTGCTTACGGTTACGGTGATGTGTACGCCGGGACCCATGGTTACTGTATTAACAACGGAACTTTGACCCGTAATGACGGCTTGATAAACAGTGCCATCGACGGTGAATGTAGGTGCTGTGCCGGACGCCGCAACCGCCGACTGAAATGTGCCTGACAACAGGTAATCCATCTGGCTGGCGGCAATATCTTCCATGGCCGCAGTTTGCAGCGGCGAAGCGCTGGTTCGCAGCACGGAAGAAAAAGCCGAAATGAACCCGGTGGCGAGTATCCCAATCACGACGATAGCCACGATCATCTCGACGATGGAGAAGCCTTTTTGGGTAGCGTTATTCAAAATGGGCAAATCCGGTAGGTTCGACTTTGATTATAAATTTATCCAAGTTACCGCGAGTAAAGGTGTAAGTTGGTATAGTCGTTGGAATGCCATTTGAGTCATAGCTGGTAGTGGCCGCACTATTAATAGTCACATCAGGAGATAAATTCGCATCATACTTGCCACCAGAGTCTGAGCCGTCATAATTCTGAGTTGGGAAATCTACTAATAGCGAGCCGACTTGATAACGAACAGCCAAATGATTGGGAGCCGTCGTAATATCCACACTCGTCGCCACTCCCTGCCGTTGCGCCAGCGTCTGCGCATAATGCAAAGCCGCCAGCACGCGGTCCGCAGTCACTTTCGCCGCGACATCGCTAGGCCCCATCATGCGCGGGATGGCATAAGCCGCGAGCACCGTTGCGATGACTGCGACCGCGACGACCTCCACCAGAGTGAATCCGCGTTGTGTTCGATTGTTAGGCACAGTTTTGTTTTTCATAGGCTGCTAAGATAACGGCTTCCCGCACCGGAAACTTGAAAGCATTTCGTCGGAAACGATCCGGCACAATGCGCTGTCTATTCGACAGCCATGCTCAATGGCTACATGTTATATACTTGGCGGAAAGAAACATAAATTTTTTTAACATTATTCGAGAGGAAGCCAAAAATGACAATGGGTCAAATGGAAAAAAAGAACTGGACGCTGCAAGACGGCATCCAAATGGACGCCGCCACCGCCAATGAAGTGGCGAAAATCGCCTGTGCGCTGAAATCGCTTTCTGCTTATGCTGCGCTGGCTTATGAGCAGGACGATGTTCCGGCGGATTTGCAGCCCCTCGTCGACGAAGGGTTGGATGCGATGCAAAAAATCTTCAAGTGGTAAATTGAAATTACATAGAGGAGCGCAGCACTATGGCACATATCGTAATCATGGGCGCCGGCCTTGGCGGCATGTCGATGGCGTATGAAATGCAGGAGCAAATCCATCCTGGCGACAAAGTCACTGTCGTATCCGATTCGCCGCAGTTCCAGTTCGTGCCCTCCAATCCCTGGGTAGCCGTCAATTGGCGCACCAAGGAAAACATCACCATCGATATCGCGCCGTATTTCGAGCGCAAGAACATCGGCTTTGTGCCGACCGCAGCCAAACGCGTACACCCGGAAAAAAACCAGGTGGAGTTGGAGGACGGACGTTTCATCGACTACGATTTCCTGATTATCGCGACCGGCCCTAAGCTCGCTTTCGATGAAGTCGAAGGCGCCGGCCCCGGCAAGAACAGTTATTCCATCTGCCATGTCGATCACGCGGTGGAAGCAGGCCGCGCCTGGGATACGTTCATCCAGGACCCCGGCCCCATCGTCGTCGGTGCGGTGCAGATGGCTTCCTGCTTCGGTCCGGCTTACGAATTCGCGATGATCATGGACACCGATTTGCGCAAGCGCAAAATACGCGATCAGGTGCCGATGACTTTTGTCACCGCCGAACCCTACATCGGCCATCTCGGCCTGGGCGGCGTGGGCGATTCGAAAGGGCTGATGGAGTCGGCGATGCGTGACCGCCATATCAAATGGATATGCAATGCCAAAGTCACCCGGATGGAACCGGGCAAAATGTTCGTCACCGAACTGGACGATCTGGGCAACGTCAAGAAGGAACACGAGCTGCCATTCAAATATTCGATGATGCTGCCGGCGTTCAAGGGCATAGACGCAGTGTTCGGCATCGAAGGGCTGACCAATCCGCGCGGCTTCATCCTGATCGACCCGTACCAGCGCAACCCGAAATTCAAGAATATTTTTTCGGTGGGCGTGTGCGTCGCCATCCCCCCGGTGGAAGCCACGCCGGTTGCGACCGGCACGCCCAAGACCGGCTACATGATTGAATCCATGGTCACCGCCACGGCGCACAACATACGCGCCGTGCTCGACGGCAAGGAACCCGATCAAAAAGGCACCTGGAGCGCGATATGCCTGGCGGATTTCGGCGACACCGGCGCTGCCTTCGTCGCGATACCGCAGATACCGCCGCGCAACGTGAACTGGTTCAAGGAAGGCAAATGGGTGCATCTGGCCAAGATCGCCTTTGAGAAATACTTCCTCCGCAAAATGAAAAAAGGCACCACCGAACCGATTTATGAGAAATACGTGCTTGGGGTGCTGGGTATTAAGAAGCTTAAATGATTCTAGGGGCTAGTGAAGCCGGTGCTACGCGCCGGGTTTTTACTAGCCCCTAGCCCCTAGAAATGGTGTCCTATGCAAATATCCATACGTGAACTGAAAGTTAATCCGTCCTACTATATCCAGCAAGCAGAAACAGGCCACTCTGTCTGGGTGACTTCCCACAAGCGCGTGGTTGCGCGCCTGGTATCCGCAACCCCGCCGGAAGCACTGTTTGGCTTGGGCAACCTTGCCAACGTTAGCTGGAATGGCAAGAAACCCAAGGGGGGCAAACTGCGCCCAATACTACCAGGCGAAACATTGGCGGATACCGTGCTGGAAATGCGCTGATGCTGCTGTATCTGGACACTTCCGCGTTGGTAAAACTGCACGTGGAAGAAGCCCATTCTGCAATGGTTACAGCGCTGCATCGGCAAGCGCAAGTGATTGCTACCAGGGTAAATTTGTTCTCGGCACGGAAAAAACCGATTCACCGCAGAGGACGCGGAGGAAAACCCTCATGCTCTTCCTCCGCGTCCTCTGCGGTAAAAAAGGTTTTGTCTTTATGGATTGCCGTCATGAGTCGAGCAGCGTTGCGCTAAGTTTGCACGGGATTCATGAATGTTTTCCATCCTTGATTTTGGATCGTTCCCACGCTCCGGCGCTCATCGTTACACACATCTTTTCAAACATTTGATTACATGCAGAAAAGATGGAACACGGCGTTCCCTCCCCGGAAAGCGGGAGGGTTAGGGTGGGGATGGGGTGGAGGACGCAGGCAACAATGTAAGATATTGATTTTAGCCTGTGTCGTTCTACCCCATCCCCCTCCCAGCCTCCCCCTTGAAGGGGGAGGGGCTTCCCGCTCCGACTT
>JBAYVP010000019.1:0-32131 GCA_041674485.1 Sulfuricellaceae bacterium | reverse complement strand
TACCCGTTTGGTGAGAGCGCTACGGGCTGGATTGCACGGTTTTCCGGGCGCATGGCGGCGTTGCAACTCCTTGCAATGGAACGACCATTGCGCGTCGTTGCGCCTTGCCCTGCACCCGGAAAATCGCACACTCCAGCCCGTTCAACTGAGCTTTCTAGGTTAAACGGTTGGATGCCAGAGCGATTCCAGCTTCGCCGCAAATTTACTCTGCAACAAACCCCGACAGTCATGTCGAATCAGCAGGATTCCCCCTCTACATGCGCAACAGCGAGCGGCCATCGCTCATGCTTGCGCCGCTTTCCACTCCCAGCAGTTCTTCCATGTCGAGCACCAGCACCACTTCGCCGTCGCCGGACAGGGTGGCGCCGGCCACGCCTTTGGGCTTGATGTCCTCCAGCGGTTTGATGACTACGTCGTCGCGACCGACGAAGCTGTCGACGCCGAGCACGAAGGCGTTTTCCGCCGACTGCATCAATACGCCGTAAGCCGGTATTTCGCTGGTGGGCCAGCCCAGCATAGCGGTCAGGGTGCGCATCGGCAGCACTTCGTCGCGCACTACCATGGTGGCGCGGCCGGAGACGCGCTGGATTTCGTCGGCAGCGATGGGGATGATCTCGCGTACCATGGATAGGGGCACGGCGAAGGGCTGGCTGCCCAGGCGCACCACCAGCACCGGCAGGATGGCCAGTGTGAGCGGCAGGGAGAGCGTGATGGTGGTGCCGTGGCCGAAGGTGGAGTTGATATCGATGCGCCCGCTGAGTTTCTGGATGTTGGTGCGTACCACATCCATGCCGACGCCGCGCCCGGAAATGCTGGAGATTTCGTCTTTGGTCGAGAAACCGGGCAGGAAGATTAGGTTCAGGCTCTGCCTATCGTCCAGGCTATTGGCTGTTTCCCGGTTGATCAGCCCTTTTTCCAGCGCTTTGCGACGCAGCACGTCGGGACGCATGCCGCGACCGTCATCGGTGATTTCGATGATGATGTGGTCGCCGGACTGCGTGGCGGAAAGGCGCACTTGGCTGAGCACCGGCTTGCCTGCAATGATCCGTTCATCGCGTGTTTCAATGCCGTGATCGACGGCGTTGCGGATCAGGTGGATGAGCGGGTCGCCGAGGTCTTCGATCATGGTTCTGTCGATTTCCGTTTCTTCACCTAGGATGGTGAAATCGACTTCCTTACCCAATTGCCGCGCCAAGTCGCGCGCGATGCGCGGATATTTCTGGAACAGACGTCCGATGGGTTGCATGCGGGTTTTCATCACCGCGCTTTGCAAATTGCCGACCAGCAGGTCGAGTGCGTTGACCGATTCGTCGAATGCCTTCAGCGTGTCGGCGTCCGTGCGTCCCTGCACGATGGTGGTGCGCAGGCAGTTCAGGCGATTTTTGGTCAGTCCGATTTCTCCGGACAGGTTGAGCACCGTGTCGAGCCGGGCGGTGTCCACGCGGATGGTGTTTTCCCTGGCGGATATGTCCAGGTTGCCCATGTCCGCCAAA
Organism: Sulfuricellaceae bacterium; assembly: GCA_041674485.1. Classification (GTDB taxonomy): domain Bacteria; phylum Pseudomonadota; class Gammaproteobacteria; order Burkholderiales; family Sulfuricellaceae; genus JAGXQV01. Next base: position 30,638 of record JBAYVP010000019.1, on the reverse strand, counting down.
ACCGGTGCGGGATTGGGCGCATCCGTAGCGGCGGATGCCGTCGCCACGGGGGCGGGCCGGCTGAATAGGGCGACATCGGTGACGGCTTCGGGGGGCAAAGCGGAACCCGGCGCCTTCGCGTATCCCGCCACGATATTGTCGAAGAGGGTTTCCAGTTCCTCGGAATCGTTTTCGGCTGCCATCTTTTTCACCTAGGTTAATTCATGCCCAGCGTCGTGAAAACCTTGTTCAGCTTTTCTTCCAGCACGGCGCCGGTGAAAGGCTTAACGATATAGCCGCTGGCGCCCGACTGGGCTGCTTCGATGATGTTTTCCTTTTTTGCTTCGGCGGTGACCATCAGCACCGGCAGGTGTTTTAGCGTCGCGTCCTGGCGGATGGCGCGCAACAACTCGATGCCCGTCATGTTGGGCATGTTCCAGTCGGTGAGGACGAAGTCGTAGTTGCCGTTTTTAAGCTTGGCCAGGGCGACCACGCCATCCTCGGCCTCGTCGAAGTGGCTGAAGCCGATCTCCTTGAGCAAATTCTTGACGATGCGTCGCATTGTGGAAAAATCGTCCACGATCAGAAATTTCAGATTTTTATCAACCATTTCTTGCTCCGTTTGTGACCATGCAAGGTATGGCGCTGTCGGCGTTTTATTGGCTACGCGTCAGGAAGCTTCTGACGGCATTGGCCAGTTCCTGCGGTTGCAGCTTGGAAATGTAACGATCCACGCCGACTGCATGCCCTAGATGTTCGTTGACCGAGCTTAGCGAGGAATACATCAGCACCGGGATGCCGGCGAAACGCGGATCGTTCTTGATATTCTTGGTGAGCACGTAGCCGTCCATCTCCGGCATTTCCACATCGGTGACGATCAACTGGATACGGTCGCGGATTTTTTCACCTTGCGTTCCCGTTTCGGCGGCGATCCGCTGCAACGTATCCCAGGCTTGTTTGCCGTTGGCGGCCGAAAGCATGGCGACATCCAGCGAATTCAGGGTGCGCTCGATTTGCTTGCGCGCGGTGGCCGAGTCGTCGGCGAAAAACACCGTGTAACGCTGCTGGTTTTCCACCGGCACCGGTCGGATGGCGCGAAACAGCATCTCGTCGTCGTGATGCGTGGTTTCGGAAAGGATTTTTTCCATGTCTATCATCATCACCAGGCGCTTATCAGCCAGCTCGGTGACGGCGGTGAGCAGCCCGCCCAGTTGCGCGTTAAGCATATCCGGCGGCACTTTCATCAGCGACCAGTCGAGACGCATGATGGTATCCACTGCCTCGACCAGGAACCCCTGGACGTGCTGGTTGTATTCGGTGACGATCATGATCTGCGGCTTGGTGTCGGTCTGCACGCCGACATACTTGCTAAGATCGACCACCGGCACGAGTTGGCCGCGCAGGCTGACCATGCCTTCGACGGAAGCAGGCATTTCCGGCGCGATGGTGATCGGCGGCACATCCATGACTTCGCGCACTTTGAAGACGTTGACGCCGAATGTTTCGCGCCGCTTGCTACGCTGGTCCAGCCCCAGGCTGAAGAGCAGGATTTCCAGTTTGTTGGTGCCCGCCAGCTTGGTGCGTTCGTCGATTTTCCTGAGTAATTCGGACATGTTTGCTTTCTCCTGTCAGAGCATTCACGCCATGCGATGCACGGCGCTTTTCAGGTTTTCCGCCAGGCGGCTCAATGCGCTGTTGATCTGATTCGGTTTCGCGCCCATGCGACTGACGGCTTGGTCTATCTTATTCGACATGGCGGCAAGGCGCGTTCGACATGACGGCAAGGCGCGCCTGCATTTCAACTAACGCAGCCAGTCCCCAAATGTTGCAGATCGTATTCATTCCGCTTTTCATGCTCATCACATCGGTTGGTGAATTTCCGTTTTATTCGATTTAGCCGTTTGTACGGAGAGGGGATCGTTCCTCGGCCTTTTATTCCTTGCCTGCATCCGTGGTATTCTGGGAGAGCGTCAATTTGCGCAGCCGCTCCAGCGATTCGAGCGGAATGCGGCGATGCCCGCCCACCGTTTTCCATGCCTGGAGCGCTCCGCTGTCTACCCAGAGTTGCACGGTTCTGAGGGATACGCCTAAGCTGCGCGCCGCTTCCGCCGTGGTGCAGCAGGGGGGCGCTTGGTGCTCTTTGCCGTAGCCGTAATCCTGCGTTTTTTTCATTTCCAATTAAACTGTATTTACCAATTTTTCCATATTATTATGATTTTCCATTTTTGACAACGCTTCGAATGTCAGTGCCATTCTGGAAGTCTCGGAAAAATAAGCCAGGTTGGCGCCGCCTGATTGGCGGGTAAATTGCACAACTGCTGCAAGCAGTTGATCTGTTTTGTGTATTTCGTATTTTTCGTGGGAAAACAGAGATTTTAGGTAGGGGGCAATGATGGAAGACATTCATGAATCCCAGGAAAACTGAGCCGCAACGCTACTCGACTCATGGCGACAACCCATAAAGACAAAATCTTTTTCACCGCAGAGGACGCAGAGGAAACCCCTCATGCTTTTCCTCTGCGTCCTCCGCGTCCTCTGCGGTGAATCGGGTTTTTCCGTGCCGAGAACAAATTTACCCTGCAATCCCCCAGCGCAGGAAGGTTGCGATTGAATAAATTGAAAAAAATGATTAAAATGGAAATTTTACTTCTCCCTCCTTATAAAAAGGCGCCATGAAAAAAAATATGAAGGATTCAACTGCTCCATCGGGTGACGGCGCCTTGTGCTCTCCAGGCGAAGCAGCAAAAATTCTCGGGGTGTCCCCCAAAACCGTGCAGTTATGGGTGGATGCCGGCGTTCTTGCCGCATGGAAGACGGTCGGCGGCCATCGCCGCGTCACGCTCGAATCGGTGGAAAAACTGAAAAGGGAAAGCGGGATAGCGCGTATCGACCCGCCCCCCGAAAGGGAAAAACAGGCGGACGATATTTTCCTGGCAAGACAACCCATTCTCGACCGCCGCCAGAGCATCGTTGCCTATGAGTTGCTTTACCGTAGCGGCATCTCCGAGCACGCCAACATCGTGAATCATCTGGAAGCCAGCGCGCGCGTCATCACCTATGCTTTCAGCGACCTGGGCATTGGAACGGCGCTAGGCCGCAGCAACTGCTACATCAACGTGAACAGCGAGATGTTGATGAACAGCGTGATCGAACTGTTGCCGTGCGGCAACGTCACGCTGGAGCTTATCGGGCTTTCCGACACCAGCAGCGCGCTTATCAAGCGCTGCCAGGAACTCAGGGGTGGAGGGGTGAAACTGGCAATCAGCGACTATATGTCCGAAGAGAGCGCGAAACAGCTCCTGCCTTTCGTCGACGTCGTCGAAATCAGCCTGGCGGATTGCGATGTCCCAGAGCTTGAACGAATGGTCAGTGAAATCCGCCACGCCGGCAATGCCCGCCTGCTGGCGAAAAAGACGGAAACCGCAGAACAGTTCCGGCTGGCGCTGGAAATGGGATTCGATTTTTTCCAGGGGTATTATTTCGCGCGTCCCCATCTGGTTTCGGGTAAGCGCATCCATCCTTCAAAAAAAACTTTACTCCAGTTGTTGAATTTGTCCATGAGCGATGCGCCGAACCTGGAAATCGAAAATCTGCTCAGGGGTGATCCCAATCTTTGCTACAATCTTTTTCGTTTGGTCAACTCGGTGGCCATGGGGATGAGTCGTAGGATTTCCACCGTTCACGAAGTATTGACCGTACTCGGACGTCGCCAACTCCAGCGTTGGGTGTCCTTGCTGCTATTCGCCCACCAGGAAGGCTTCCCTTACCCAAACCCGCTCTTGCAGACCGCAGCACTGCGTGGCGAACTCATGCGCAAGCTGGCTGTGATCCTGCAAGCAGGGCATTCCGAGTTCCACGAACATGCCTTCATGACGGGAATCGTATCATTGCTGGATGCGCTTCTCGGCATCCCGATGGAGGAGGTGCTGGTGTACGTCAACTTGGGCGACGACGTCCACGACGCCCTCATTTCCCATCAGGGGAAACTCGGGCATTTGCTGACGCTGTGCGAAATACTGGAGGGGGAAAATTTCGACGCGCTGCCCGCCGCACTCGACAAGCTCAAGCTGGACACTCGTAGCGTCATGCAGGCGCAAGTGGAAGCCTTGCAATGGGTGAACGCCATCGGCGAGAGCGTTTATACTTGAACGCCTATCCAAAACCGCAGCCCAGGAACGATAGGATGAAATGTTACTGACCGTCTACAGCCGCGAATATTGTCACCTGTGCCACGACCTGCTTGCAGCGCTGGAAGCGCTGCAATCCCGTTATAATTTCCGCCTGGAAATCGTCGATGTGGACGAAGACGAAATCCTGGAAGCGCGCTACGGCGAATTCGTGCCGGTGCTGGTAGGCGAGGACGGCAAGGAAATTTGCCATTACCATCTCGATACGGTCGCACTGGACGCCTGTTTTGAGGCTAAAAAATAAACGACATGCATGACATAAGACCCGGCCAATCGATTGATCTGCTGAAAGAACTGCACATCCTCACCCGCGACGGGAAGATGAACCAGGATAGCCGACGCAAGCTCAAACAGGTATACCATCTTTATCAATTCATCGAACCGCTCCTGAAGGAAGTGCAACTGGACCATCAGGACATCCGCCTGGTCGATCATGGCGCCGGAAAATCCTATTTGGGGTTCATACTCTACGACCTGTTTTTTAAAACGCAGGACAACGGCGCTCATATTTACGGCATCGAAACCCGGGACGAATTGGTAAAAAAATCTCAGGAACTGGCGCAAAGGCTGGATTTCCCAGGCATGTCGTTCCTGAACCTGACGGTGGCGGAATCCATCGCATCCGAGCGCTTGCCGGCAAAAATCGATGTGGTCACCGCACTTCATGCGTGTAACACCGCCACCGACGACGCGATCCGCTTTGCACTGCAAAAACAGGCGCAATTCATCGTGCTGGCACCCTGTTGCCAAGCCGAAGTGGCTGCCGTGCTGAGAAAAAACAAGGGAAAAGCGCTCGCCAAAAACGCGCTGACCGAACTTTGGCGTCATCCGCTGCATACCAGGGAATTCGGCAGTCTGGTCACCAATGTGCTGCGTTGCCTCCAGCTTGAGGCGCACGGCTACCAAGTCAATGTGACCGAATTGGTGGGCTGGGAGCACTCGATGAAAAACGAACTCATCATCGCCGACTACAAAAACCTGCCGCGCAAACGCCCGCGCGAACGCCTGAACGAAGTCCTGCAAACGCTGGGACTCGAAGAAATGAGCCAGCGGTTTTTTACTTCGCCGTAATCTGATGAGCAAAAATTCTGCGCCATCTGGGATATTCATTCCTGGAAATCACCTGCTGGACAAGCCGGAACCAAATAAAGTTAAAACCTGTGCGGTGTGTAGGATGTGCTGAGGTACGAAGCGCATCATTCGCGATTGATGCGCTTCCTTCGTCAGCACATCCTACCTCAATTCTATTGCGGCACGGAGAGTCGCGCCAGTTCTTGATCTCCGCTGTATTCTCGTCAAAAAATGTAAAGACTTGATCGGTAAGTTACAGCGTTTTCAATCAAAAAGAGTTACAAAAAAACCTCAAGCCAACGGTGGTGGATAAGTACCAATACATCAACCAATACTCGGTGAAACCGCTGTACTAAGCGGCTTCGTGTCGCAGCCATCCGAACGCTTTCGCGTCCAAACTCAAGCAAGCCGTGAAGTAAGCCACACTTACGGGCTATAATCACGCTTGGGGAAAAATCGGGGGCAACTCCGCCGCCCGCAATTATTTCCTCTCAACCTGACCGATGTTTAAAACCGCCGCCCGCAGGCTTTTCAAGTTCGTCGTCTATGCCCTGTTGGCGGCATGGATGGTGTTCGCCGCAGCGGTAATGGGGTTGCGCTACTGGGTGCTGCCGCATATCGACGATTACCGGGATGCGATAGCGGCGGCAATTTCGAAAAGCGCGCGGCAGCCTATCGAAATCGGCAAGATTGAGGCCGGCTGGCATACTCTCTACCCCTATCTGGTGCTGCGCGACGTGACGGTGCATGACCGTCAGGGGCGTCCGGCGTTGACCTTGCAGCAAGTGGAAAGTACGCTGTCCTGGTCGTCGTTGCTGGTCGGCGGGATACGCCTGCACAGTCTTGAGATTTCCGATTCGGCGCTGGACATACGGCGCGATGCCGACGGGCGGTTTTTCGTCGGCGGCGTGGATGTCAGCCAGGATAGCGGCGAGAAAGGTTTTGTCGGCTGGGTGCTGAATCAGCGCAGCATCATTATCCGCAACGCAACGATTTCCTGGAACGATGAAAAGCGCCAAGCGCCGCCATTGGCGTTGAAACGTTTCAACCTGCGCCTGGAAAATCGCGGCGAGCATCACCGTTTCGGCCTGCAAGCGGCGCCTCCGGTGCAGCTTGCCGCGCCGCTGGATATACGCGGCGACCTGGTAGGCGCGAATGTGCAGGACTTGCTCGCCTGGCGCGGCGCGCTGTATGCCAGGCTCAACAGCACCGATCTGGCGGCGTGGGGCGCTTGGCTGGATTTACCGTTCGATCTGCGCAGCGGCTTGGGGGCTGTGCGGCTGTGGCTGAATTTCGACCGGGACAGCGTGACGGACGCGAGAGCCGATGTGGCTTTGAGCGCGGTGGATCTGCGTCTCGCGGCAGACCTGCCGCGTCTGGAATTGCAAACCGTCAGCGGCCATTTGGGATTGCGTTCGCTACGCCCCGGCTATGAATTGCACACCCAGCAATTGACTTTCGTGGAGCGCGACGGCGGGGTGTTCCCACCCGCCGACGTGATTTTGCGCCATGCACCCGCCGCCGGGAATAAGCCGGAAACGGGGGAAATACGCGTCGCCGGGTTGGACCTCGATGCGTTGACCACCTTGGCCGTTCACTTGCCGCTTTCCGCCGAGCAACGTGGTTGGCTTGCGCAAAGCCGACCGCATGGCGCGCTTCCCGAATTTTCCCTGAAATGGGAAGGCGACTGGAGCGCGCCCCGGCATTATGCCGCCAAGGGACGCTTTACCGAACTTGGCGCCAAGCCGTTCAGCCTGGCGGAAGGAGGGCGCAAATTGCCCGGCTTCACCGGCTTCTCAGGCAATTTCGACGCCAACGAGAAAGGCGGCTGGCTGGCGCTGAATGCTTCCGGCGCCAATGTCGAGCTTCCCGGCCTGTTCGCCGAAGCGCTCGCGCTCGACACCCTGACGGCGCAAGCGTCCTGGAAAGCGTTGCCGGGCAGCATGGAGTTCCGTCTGGACAACGCCAATTTTTCTAATAAGCATCTGGCCGGCACGGCTTACGGCAGCTACCGCCATGCGCCGGGCGCACCGGGCGCAATCGACCTGACCGGCCAGTTGACGCGCGCCGATGCGCGCCAGGTCAGCCGCTATATCCCGCTGGTGGTGGGAAAAGATGCGCGTAGCTGGCTGGAAGCTTCCCTGCTGGGCGGCCAGTCTCAGGATGTGCGCTTGCGCCTGAAAGGCAATCTTGCCGATTTTCCCTTCAATGATGGCAAAAAAGGGTTGTTCGAGGTGGTGGGCAAGGTGACCGGCGGCACGCTGGAATATGCGCCGGGCTGGCCGAAAATCGAGAATATCACGGTCGATTTGTTGTTTCGCGGCGCGCGCATGGACATCAACGCGAGCGCCGGAAACACCTACGGCATGAATATCAGCAAGGTTCACGCAGCGCTTCCCAATTTGCTGGCGGATGACGAAGTGCTCGAAGTGGAAGGCGTCGCTTCCGGCCCGACCGCCGATATGCTTAAATTCATCGGGCACAGCCCGGTGGCGGGCATGATAGACCATTTTACCGATGGCATGCAGGCCACCGGCAACGGCAATTTCAATCTCAATCTCAAGCTTCCGCTACGCCACAGCAAGGACACCCTGGTGGCTGGCTCCTACCAGTTCCTCAACAATCGCGTCGTCATCGCAGACGACCTGCCGACGCTGGATCAGGTCAACGGGCGGCTGGAATTCACCGACTCCCAGGTGAAAATTCCCGACATCGCCTTCCAGGCGGCGGGGGTGGCGGCAAATATGAGCGGCGCCAGCCAGAAGGACGGCTCGATACGCCTCGATCTGCGCGGGCGCATCAGCGCGGCTGGGATAGCCAGGCTGGTCGAGCACCCACTCGCACAGCGTTTGAGCGGTTCCGCCGATTTGCGCGGGCTGGTCAGCATACGCAAAAAAAAGGCCGATTTCACGGTGGATTCGACGCTGGTGGGGCTGGCTGCCAACCTGCCGACGCCGCTCGGCAAGCAGGCCGCCGAGCCGGTGGCCTTTCATCTGGAAAAGCGCTTTACGGCGCCGAACCGCGACACCCTGCTGGTCGGCTATGGCTCGGTGCTGTCGGCGCAGTTCAACCGTCGCTTCGACAACGGCAAGACGCAGATTGAGCGCGGCGTGATTAATCTGGGCGCCGCCGCACGCGAGCGCACACTGCCGACGCAAGGCGGGGTATGGATAAACGGGGAGTTGCTCGTGCTGGACATCGACTTGTGGCGCAGGCTTTTCGAGCCGCAACAGTCTGCTTCCGCATCCTCTTTCACTATTGCCGGCATCAACTTCAAATGCGAGCAACTCGATGTGTACGGGCGGCGTTTCAATGGCGCGAAAATCACCGCTACGACGCTGGGAGAAAACTGGAAGGCGACGGTGCGCAGCCGCGAACTGTCCGGCGACATCAGTTGGCGACCGGAGGGCAACGGACGCATTGAGGCGCGGCTGAAAACCCTGAGCGTGCCGGAAGCATCGCCAAGCGTTGCTTCCTCGCCGCCGTCGCAGGAGGTGCGCAACTTGCCGGCGCTCGACATCGTGGCGGAAAGCTTCCAGGTCAAGCAGAAAAAACTCGGGCGTCTCGAACTCAAGGCCAGCAACGAGGGCGACGATTGGCGCATCGAGCAATTGAAGTTGAGCAATCCCGACGCCACCTTCACCATGAACGGCGAGTGGCAGGCATGGCAGCACAAGCCGGCGACCCGCGCCAACGTGAAACTGGAAGTGCAGGATATCGGCAAACTGCTGGTGCGCCTTGGCTACCCGGACGCGGTGAAACGCGGCACGGCAACGCTCGAAGGCCAGCTTTACTGGTCGGCCAGCCCGCAGGACCTGGATTTCGCCAGCCTGTCCGGCAGTATGAAGCTGGAAGCGCACAACGGCCAGTTCCTCAAGATTGAGCCGGGGATAGGCAAGCTGCTGAGCATCCTCAGCCTGCAAGCCTTGCCGCGGCGCATTACGCTGGATTTTCGCGACGTGTTCAGCGAAGGATTTACCTTCGACGACATATCCGGCACCTTGAGAGCCAATCGCGGCGTGCTTTCCAGCGATGACTTCAAAATCGAAGGGCCGCCCGCCAAGATTTCCATGACCGGCAAAACCGATTTGGCGGCGGAAACGCAAAACCTGCGCGTGCGCGTGGTGCCGGAAATCGGCGCCGGCCTTGCGTTGGCCGGCGCGTTGCTCAACCCGGTGGCGGGCGTGACCGCGCTGATCGTGCAAAAATTGCTGAAAGACCCGCTCGGCCAGATCGCCGCTTATGAGTACAGTATAACTGGAACGTGGGATAATCCGATTATCGAGAAAGTTCGCAGGAAAGTGGAGCCAAATGAAAACAAATCCGATGCAATTAGTTAAGGGAGTGATCGCCGTTTTATCGCTCACCCCGCTGCTGGCCTGGGCGGATCAAGCGCCGCCGAATCGTGTTGTCCAGGATCAGGCAAACACCGTTCCGTCCGAATTTTGGGAGCGACCGCGCTCCGGCAAAGCGGTGTTGGAACAAGCGGTGTTGCGCCAGAACGTTTCGGCCTTGTTGTCGAAGCCGGGCAGCATGCTGGTGATCCACCATAACGGCGGCGAGGAAGCCGCGCTACGCGCGGAGGAACTGCGCGCCTGGCTGGTCGCGCTGGCGGTGGAAGCGACCTGGATTGACGTGGCAGCCGACCTGCCGGGAAGCACCGAACTGCGGATAGAGTTAATCACAAGACGAGGACAGTAATGAGCAGCAAAGCAAATTCCGCCAAACCCGCCGCCAAGACAAGCACGCGTTGCGCAACGCCTGCCAAGCTCAAGCCGCAGTCCGGCGTGTACCGCGTGGCGGCGATACAAATGGCATCCGGCCCTAATGTATCGGCCAACCTGAGCGAGGCCGAGCGCCTGATCGACATGGCGGTGGCGCAGGGCGCCAAACTGGTGGTGTTGCCGGAATTTTTCGCCATCATGGGGAGCAGGGAAAGCGAGAAGATGGCGATACGCGAAGTGGAAGGCAAGGGGACTATCCAGAAATTCCTCTCCCGCATGGCGAAAAGCCACAAGATTTGGCTGGTCGGCGGCTCAATGCCGCTGGAGGCGGGCGACCCCAACAAAATGCGCAACAGTTGCCTAGTCTATGACGACAAGGGCAAGCTGGCGGCGCGCTACGACAAGATTCACCTGTTTGGGCTGGACCTGGGCAATGAATGCTACCATGAAGAAAAAACCATAGAACCGGGCGACAAAGTGGTGGTGGTGGAAACGCCGTTCGGGCGGATCGGCCTGTCGATATGCTACGACCTGCGCTTCCCCGAACTGTACCGTGCGATGGGAGAGGTTGACCTTATCGTGATCCCGGCCGCCTTCACCGAAACCACCGGCAAGGCGCACTGGGAAGTGCTGGTGCGGGCGCGCGCCATCGAAAACCTGGCCTATGTGGTTGCCTCGGCGCAGGGCGGCTACCATTTGAGCGGGCGCGAAACCCACGGCAACAGCATGATCGTCGATCCCTGGGGCGTGGTGCTGGACCGCCTGCCGCGCGGCTCCGGCGTGGTGGTCGCCAACATCAACCCCGCCTACCGGGACAGCCTGCGCAAGAGCCTGCCGGCGCTCACGCATCGCACGTTGCATCAATGTTGAAATGCAGGGCTAGGGATTAGGGGCTAGAATGATCGTTCCCACGCTCTGGCGTGGGAATGCAGCCAGGGACGCTCCAGCGTCCCAATATGGCGGCTAGAACGGTAAGCACATAGCTATTTCGGCAGGCGAATCGTCAAAAGCTTTGTGGTTTTGCCGGTTGGATGGGTAACGCTACGCGACGCTGGAGCGTCCGGGGCGGCGTTCCCACGCTGGAGCGTGGGAACGATCAGTACTTGCCGGATATAGGAGAGAGCATGATGGGCACACAGGAAATTGTTGATCTCGCGCTACGGCTCAAGGCGGATGAACGGTATAAAGTCGCGGAACTTATACTGAACAGCTTGGACCGCTCCGACCCGGTGATTGACCGGTCCTGGACCGATGAGGCGCAACGGCGGCTACATGCTTACGACGCAGGGCGCATGAACGTTACGCCCATAGAGGAAGTACTGGGAGATATTTGATGCGCGTGGTGCTGTCCGACCCGGCGCGCGCTGAATTGGCGGATGCGCGCCGCTATTTGGACATGCAGCAACCCGGATTGGGAAACGCGTTGGCCCGCGAAGTGAAGCAAGCGGCGATGTTGATTGCGCATTTTCCAATGGCTTGCCAAGTGGAACGCGGCGAAATCCGTAGGTGCCTCCTCAAACGTTTTCCGTACAAGCTGCTTTATGCGATTCGCGGTCGGCAAGCTGTCGTATTGGCGATAGCACACCAGCACCGCGACCCTGATTACTGGATAGACCGGATACCCGATGCATAAATGTTCGCACTATCGCTAACCAGGCAGACATACGGCGCAATGCTCATTGGTTATTGCACCCTACGTACCAGCCTGTAAAAACCTTAAGGAAGCCGAATGACCGTAACGCAAAATATCGAACCCGGCACGCTGTTCGCCATTGCCCACGACACCTTACTGAAGCCCTATGGGCTGGATGCGCAATCGTTGCAGCAGGTGTTCGGCAACATCATGGTGCATGATGTGGAATATGCCGACCTGTATTTCCAATATACCCGTGCAGAGAGTTGGAGCCTGGAAGAAGGCCAGGTGAAATCCGGCAGCTTCAACATCGACCAAGGGGTGGGGGTGCGCGCCGTTTCCGGCGAGAAGACAGCTTTTGCCTATTCCGACGACATCAGCCTGCCCGCGTTGCTGGGCGCGGCGCAAGCCACCCGCGCTATCGCGGGGCAGGGCGGGGGGAGGGCGGTTCATGCGAGCAGGAATGCCGTGCTGGGAAATCTGTATTTGCCGCACGACCCGATTGCCAGCCTTAAGGATGCCCAGAAGGTCGCCTTGCTGGAAAAACTGGAGCGTTATGCGCGCGGGATAGACCCGCGCATCAGCCAGGTCATGGCCTCCCTGGCCGGGGAATACGAAGTCGTGCTGATCTCGCGTAGCGATGGCCTGTTGGCGGCGGATGTGCGCCCGCTGGTGCGGGTGTCGTTGCAAGTGATCGCCGAGGAAGGGGGAAAACGCGAACAGGGAAGCGCCGGCGGCGGCGGGCGTTTCGATTACGCGTATTTCAGCGACGAAGTGCTGTTGCATTACGCCCAACAGGCAGTACACCAAGCGCTTATCAACCTCAACGCCCGTCCGGCGCCGGCAGGCACAATGACAGTAGTGCTAGGCTCCGGCTGGCCCGGTATTTTGCTGCATGAAGCGATTGGCCACGGACTGGAAGGCGACTTCAACCGCAAGGGCAGTTCCGCTTTCAGCGGTCGCGTCGGCGAGCGCGTAGCGGCTGCGGGTGTGACGGTGGTGGATGACGGCACTATTGCGCGGCGGCGCGGCTCCCTGAACGTGGACGACGAAGGCAACCCGACCCAATGCACCGTGCTGATCGAAGACGGCATCCTGCGCGGCTACTTGCAGGACACCCTGAACGCCCGCCTGATGGGCGTGGCGCCGACCGGCAATGCGCGGCGCGAATCCTATGCGCATATCCCGATACCGCGCATGACCAACACCTACATGCTCAACGGCGACAAATCTCCCGAGGAAATCATCGCTTCCGTGAAACACGGCCTGTATGCGGTGAATTTCGGCGGCGGCCAAGTGGACATCACCAGCGGCAAATTTGTGTTTTCGGCGGCGGAAGCCTATATGATAGAGGACGGCAAGATTTCCTATCCGGTCAAAGGCGCCACCCTGATCGGCAACGGGCCGGATGTGCTGACCCGAGTTTCAATGATAGGCAACGATATGAAGCTCGACCCCGGCGTCGGCACCTGCGGCAAAGAAGGGCAAAGCGTGCCGGTCGGGGTAGGCCAGCCGACGTTGCGCGTGGATAGCCTGACGGTGGGCGGAACGGCTTAAATGGCAGTCCTGAGTAACGGGCTTCGCGCGGTTGCGGCGCTATGCCTGTCGGCGTTGTCGTTGGCTGCCGGGGCGGCTGCGCCTGCGGACAGGTTCGCGCCGGGGGCGACGTATTATTTCGACAGCTTCAACCCCGACCAGCAACCCTGGGCGCCGGGGCAGGATCTGAATATCGAGGAAGTATTCAAGAATTACCAATATTATGAGATCGTATTCGACAAGACCGGCAAGGAAATCACCGTCAATCGCCATGTTCAGGGACGCAAAGCGGATAGCATAAAATACCGGATTATGCCAAACTGGTCGCTGCAGAAGGCGTTAAGCGGCGAGACGGTAATTTCCCGGTAATAAATTCGTTTTAATATTTATACCATTGGTCTATATTAAACCTAGAAACCTCCGTTGACCGCTTGCCAAGATGTGTAATAGGGTGGTTCTAAACAACTTTGTCACTTGTTTGACTTTCACCCGCTTGGTGAGAGCGCTACGGGCTGGATTGCGCGGTTTTCCGGGCGCATGGCGGCGTTGCAACTCCTCAGAATGGAACGACCATTCTTCGTCGTTGCGCCTTGCCCTGCACCCGGAAAACCGCACACTCCAGCCCGTTCAACGGAGGTTTCTAGCCCGGATATTGCATAAATTCGCGTGATGATCGCGCAGGATTTTGATTGATATGGAAGTTTTGAGAAGGAGTGTCGTAGTTATTCATACGACCGACTGAACAAAATCTTTCATATCAATCAAAAGACAAGCGAGGGCGCGCGTCAATTTATGCAATATCCGGGCTAGGTTAAAGAATGTTATTACAATGAATCATTCAGGAGGATGACAATTATGGCTGAGATTATGGGCAAGACGACCGGCAAGAAAACGGCGGATGCCGCAGAGGTAAAACCGGTGGAAAAGAAAGCAGCATCCGCCAAAAAGCCGGTTGCCGCCAAAGCTGCCGAGAAAAAACCGGCTGCCGAAACAGCCGCTGCAAAAAAAGCAGCCCCTGCACAAGCTGCCGAAAACACGCCGGTTGCCGAGGCCGTGGAAATAACCGCCGAACAGCGTTACCGCATGGTTGCCGAGGCCGCCTATTACCGCGCCGAAAGCAACCAGTTCATGAGCGATCCGGTGCGCGACTGGATTGAGGCGGAGAGCGACATTGCAGCACTCTTGGGTGAGAAAAAGTAATCATCCAAAAAAACTCAGTTGAACCGCAGAGACGCGGAGGCGCAGAGAAATCACTGCATCTCTGCGGTAGATATTTTTTGGTTTCGGCTTGTCCAGCACCGTAGGATGTGGCTTCCGACAGGAAGCGCATCGCTCGCAAACCCCGGTTGCAACACGCGACCGATGCGCATCGTTCCTCAGCACATCCTACGAGCTACGAGGCAACGGGATGAAGGTTGGATACGCTGCCTTGTTGCGCAGCCCGAAGAGCCGCACCAGCGCTTGAGTCGATTTTCAGGGATAGAGCGATTTCGTCCACCGCCAGCGGTTCGGCGCTGCTCAGTTGCCGCTCCAGCACGGCCTGCGTCGCTTCCGATGCATCCCTTCCCGCTTGCTCGCGTTCCCTGATCCGTTGCCGCAAAACCTCCACGGGCGCCTGAAAATCGAGTATTGCGTAAGGAACCCGGCTATCCGCCGCCATCCGTTGAAAAACGGCGCGCTCCGCCAGCTTGAGGAAAGCGGCATCGACGATCACCGGATACCCCGCAGCGATAATAGCTTGCGCCAGTTCGGCCAGCTTGGCGTAAGTGCGCCGGTGGCCTTCCGCCGTATATAGGCCATCATCCAGGCCGGAACCGCTACGCGCATCCGCCGCCAAACCGTATAGCCGTTTGCGCTCGATGTCGGAACGTATCCTGATGGCGCCCAACTCGGTTGCGAGTTCGCCGCCCAGCGTGGTTTTCCCGGAACCCGACAGACCGTGCGTGATAATGATGGCGGGATGCGCCTGCCGGGTGAACGACTCGGCCAGATTCAGGTAATCGCGACACCCTTCCAGCGCCGCACCTTCGGCAATCTCTGCGGCACTGCGCAAACAGGCCACCTTGGCGCGCACCAATGCACGGTAGGCCAGATAGTAGCGCAACAGCGCTAGCCCTGGGTAATCGCCGGTTTGCTCCAGATAAGCATTGAGCAAGCGCCACGCCAAATCCGGCCTTTTTTTGTCATGCAAATCCATCGCCAAAAAAGCGATTTCGCTGACGACATCGATCCAGCGCAGGTTGGCATTGAATTCGATACAATCGAACGGCGCAATTTCCCCCTCGAACAGCGCCAGATTGGCAAGATGCAAGTCGCCGTGGCATTCGCGAATGAACCCATGCTGCTTGCGTTCCGAAAAAACCGTTTCAAGCCGGCGGAATTCGTCTTCGCTCCACGCTTCCAGTTGCCGCAGTTTTTCCAGGTCGGCAGGTGCTATGAGTTTGGAACGAATTTGCGCGAAATTTTGCCGTGCCGGCTGGTGAACGGCCTCCGGGACGCCGTAGGGACTATCCGCGCCGGCAATCGCGGTGTTTTGGTGGAAAGTTGCGAGTCTGCGGGCGATCTCGTCGATGTGGGCCGGGTGCAGCGCGCCGCCAGCCAGCATCGCATCAAGTTGCGCCGACTGGGGAAAACGGCGCATTTTCACTGCGTATTCAATAGCCTCCCCAGCGCCACCCAATGTCGGCGCGTCCGCGCCGCCGGTGATCGCAACGACCTCCAGATAAAGCTGCGGCGATAGGCGTTGGTTGAGGCGCAACTCCTCCGCGCAATAGTAGCGGCGCTTTTCCAACGTGCTGAAATCGAGAAAACCGAAATCGACGGTTTTCTTGATTTTATAGGCAAAATCGCCGGCAAGTAGCACCCACGAGATATGGGTTTCAATGATTTCCGCCGGCTGCGGCAAGGCGGCGCGTAGCGCACCGACCAAGCGGAGTTGGTCAGGCACGGCAAGCTCCGTAGTTCGATTCATGACCGTACCTCCTGAACATGGGAAACCGTGGCCTCCGGTTTCCCGCTTTCATTCGGCGCTACGCTTGCTGAACAGGCGCACGAATCAACCAATAGCCAGCCGCACATGCTTCCCGATGCGTGTCAGCATATCCACCAAGGCATCAATTGTGAATTTACTCATCTTTTTGTTCACCACATCGGAAACACGCGGACGGGTAATGTGCAGGATCGTGGCGGCTTCTTCCTGCTTTAGGCCGTTGTCCTTGATCCACTTCGTCAGTTCGGCCATCAATGCCTCTTTCAACGCACGGGTGTCGTTGATCCGTTTCTGAGATTCGGCTTGATACTGCTCGGCCTCTGCCGGGGCAAAGCCCAGCTCCGCGAACAGATTCGTGCCGGCCTTGGTGACATGCCGAATTTCGGTGTCGACTTTGCTCATTTCTTTGCCTTCCTTTCGCGCTGCATCACTGATCTGTAACGGGCTTCGGCAACATCCCTGTCATGCTTGGAAGTGGTTTCTGTTTTCTTTTGAAAACAATGCAATACATAGATATTTTCCTCAAATTTGGCGACATACATTACGCGATATATTCCCGATGCATCCCTGATTCTGATCTCTTTGGCGCCGTGGCCAACATCGTCAAAAGGCTTCCAATCATCCGGGTCCAGCCCCGCTTGAACCTAGAAACCTCCGTTGAACGGGCTGGAGTGTATGGTTTTCCGGGTGCAGGGCAAGGCGCAACGACGCGCAATGGTCGTTCCATTGCAAGGAGTTGCAACGCCGCCATGCGCCCGGAAAACCGTGCAATCCAGCCCGTAGCGCTTCACCAAACGGGTGAACGTCAAACAAGTGACAAAGTTGTTTAGAACCACCCCATTACACATCTTGGCAAGCGGTCAACGGAGGTTTCTAGGTTAAACCTTTCCCAACTGAAATCCCGCCTCTCGCCTTGGTTCAGCCGGAAAACCAAGAAGATCGTCATACGACGAACCTACCCAGTTGATGTCTTTTTCCGATTTCATGCCTGATTGTATCAAGTTTTGTACGCAAAGCAACTGTAACTGAAATTCCGCCTCTCGCCTTGGTTCAGCCGGAAAACTAAGAATATCGTCATACGACGAACCTATCCAGTTGATGTCTTTTTCCGATTTTATGCCTGATTGTATCAAGTTTTGTATGCAAGGGGGGTGGGGTGAGGGACGCTGCACATAGTCAACGCCTTGCCGAAGCGCAAACGCTCTCATCCCCGGCCCTTCTCCCGCCTGCGGGAGAAGGGAGCAAACCTGCGCTCGTCCCTGCCCTGACACTTGTGTGTAACGATGAGCGCCGGAGCGTGGGAACGATCAAATTTGCAACGCGAAAGTCGCGCCCGCTGGGAGCAATCAATCCGGACAATTTCCCCGCGCAAGGCATAGCAAATCGGCTTTATCGCGCCGCCTCTTCGAACACAATCGGACATTCCACCACGATCAGCGACATGTCGTCGTGCGCCGGGCAGACGGCCAGATGATCCTGCACCGCCTGCACTGCCGCCGAAAAACGCTTGTCAGGCGCATTCGTCGCCAGTTTGGCAAGCAGTGCATCCAGGCCTATCGATTCGGAGGCAGCGTTTTCCGCTTCGACAAAGCCGTCGGAGAACAGGAACAATTGCGCCGGACCGTCCCATTGCACCACCTCTGTGCGCACATCCACCAAGCTGTTTTCCACTATGCCCAGCGCCAGATTGGTGGACTTGAACAGGCGCAACACGTCGCCGCCGCAACATAGCCACACGGCAGGCGGATTGCCGCCGTTCCACACTTCGAGGATGCGATTGCGCGTATCCACGCGCGCCAGCGTCACCGCCACGAAACGGTCGGTCGTCGATTGCTCGCGGACTACCCCATTCATTTCCCGGAGCATGGCGGACAGGGCAAAACCTTTTTCCACCATCCGGTAGAAAATCCGCGACACCGGCAGCAGGTTCATTGCCGCCGCCAGACCGTGGCCGGTGGCGTCGGCCAGAATAACGTACAAATCCCCGTTAGGCGCGCGCTGCGCCGCCACCAGATCACCGCAAAACGTGGTGGCCGGCGCTATCCAGGAATGCAGCAGGGGGTCGTTCAGGTTCTCGTCGCGTATGCTGCGGTCCATCAGCACGCCGACCATCTGGTTCTCGCGCTCCGCTGCGTCGTAGTAGAGCTGCAATTCGCCGAGCAATTGCTGCATTTGCACATTTTTTTCGGCAAGCTCGCGGCGCTGTTGCAGCACCTGCGCGCTTTTGTCGAGCACTTTCTGCAGCACCTCGGAATCGACCGGCTTGAGCACGTAATTGTCGATGCCGATCTGGATCGCCCTGAGAAAATAATTGGTTTCGTTGAAAGCGGTGGTCAGGATGATAGGCACATCGGGAGCTATCATCCTGATCTGCTCGGCCATTTGCAACCCATCCATTTCCGGCATCAGGATGTCGCTGACAACTATATCCGGCTTGTAGGCAAGGTAAGCTTCCAGCCCTTCCCGTCCGTCGGCGGCGACATAAAAAGCGCCCACCCGACGCCTGAGAAAGTGCGCCAACTGTTCACGGACATGCTCGTCATCCTCGACATAGAGCAGGGAAAATTGCTTCAAAATTTCGCCGCTATCGTTGCCGTTCTTCAAAAATTGCTCCTTTTTTTAGGGCGGGAGGCGGAAGGGGTGAGAGGTGAGGGGTGAGGCGTGTCGGCGCTACGCGCCGGATTTTTACTCGCCTCACCCCTCACCCCTCACCCCTCACGCCGCCTCACCCTTCCTTGCCTTTTTTCAACAGCTCGGCAAATTGGCTGGCCGGCAGCGGGTAGCTGAACAAGTAGCCTTGCATTTCATCGCACTGCTGCGATGCCAGGAAATCCCGCTGCTCCGAATTTTCCACGCCCTCGGCAATCACCTTTAGCGACAGGCTTTGCGCCATCGAGATGATGGCTTCGACAATAGCCGCATCGTTACGGTTTTCAGTCATTTCGCCGACGAAAGAACGGTCTATTTTCAGCGTGTCTATCGGCAGCCGCTTGAGGTAGCTCAAGGACGAATAGCCGGTGCCGAAATCGTCCACCGCGATGCTGATGCCCATCGCCTTCAGTTCGTTGAGGGTGATGATATTGTCCTCAATATTGTGCATCAGCATACTTTCGGTCACTTCCAGTTCCAGGCAATGCGGGTCGAAACCGGTGTCCGCAAAGATTTTGCGCACGCTGCCGGCAAAATCCGACTGGCAAAACTGGCGTGCGGACAAGTTGACCGACATACGTAGCGGTCCATAGCCCTGCTTGCACCACGCCTGCGCCTGGGTGCAGGCGGTGCGCAGCACCCATTCGCCGATCTGGACGATAAGGCCGGTTTCTTCCGCCAGCGGGATAAACTGGCCGGGAAGCACCAGGCCAAGATCGTGATGGTGCCAGCGCACCAGTGCTTCCATGCCGATCAACGCGCCGCTCTTGGCATCCACCAGCGGCTGGTAATACAAATCCAGTTCGCCGTGCTCAATCGCGCGCCGCAGGCTGGTTTCGAGCGCCAAACGTTCGAATGCGCGGGCGTTGAGGCTGGAAAAATAAAACTGGTAATTGTTGCGCCCCAGCTCCTTGGCGCGGTACATCGCCACATCGGCGTGTTTCATCAGGATTTCCAGGCTTACGCCATCGCCGGGGTAAAAACTGATGCCGATGCTGGCGCTGATGTGCAGTTCGTGTCTGTCGAGGAAAAACGGCTGGATGATGGAATCCAGGATTTTTTGCGCCACCAGCGCCGCGTCTTCGGCATGGTGGACTTTCGGCAGCAGAATGACGAATTCGTCCCCGCCCTGGCGGCATACGGTGTCGCCCTGGCGTATGCAGTTGATAAGCCGTCCCGCCACCGCTTGCAGCAGCAAATCGCCGATGCTGTGCCCCAGCGTATCGTTGATGATCTTGAAGCGGTCGAGATCGATGAACATTACCGCGACCTGCTCGCGGTTGCGTTGCGCCTGGATCAGCGCCTGTTGCAGACGATCATGGAACAGGATGCGGTTGGGCAAATCGGTGAGCGCATCGTAATGCGCCAAGTGGCGCACCCGTTCCTCCGCCTGCTTGCGCTCGGTAATGTCGGAAAAAATGCCGACATAATGGGTAGTTTCGCCCTTGCTGTTTTTCACCGTACTGACGGATAGCCATTCCGGGTACACCTCGCCGTCCTTGCGCCGGTTCCACACCTCACCGCTCCATTTGCCGGCCTCCTGCAGCGATTTCCACATGTGCGCGTAAAATTCGCGATCCTGGCGACCGCTGCTCAACATGCGCGGATCCTTGCCGATCACCTCTGCGCGACTGAAACCGGTGATCTCGCAAAAAGCCGGGTTCACCGAAATAATGGCGTTGCGCGGATCGGTGACAATGATGGCGTCGGAAGAGCAATCGAAAACCGTGGCCGACAAGCGTCGCTCCGTTTCCGACAACAGCGTGTGGGCGCACTGCGCCAGTACGCTACCCAGAATATCGGTGTTAACCGGCTTGATAACGTATTTATCCACGCCAATATCAATCGCCTTCAGAAAAAAATTGGTTTCATTGAAGGCCGTAGTGACGATGATCGGCGTCGGCGGGCTGATGCTCTTAATCTTCTCGGCCATTTTCAGGCCATCCATCACCGGCATCAAAATGTCCGTAACGACAATGTCGGGCCGGTGCGCGTTAAACGCCAACAGCCCTTCCTGACCGTTGGTGGCAATATGCAACGCGCCGACCCGGCGCCTGATGAAATTCGCCAACTGATCGCGAATTTCGTCGTCGTCCTCGACATACAGGATGCTGAATTTTTTCAAAAGACCGGCATCGGCCTCGGTGCTGGCCGCGATTTTTGGCATTATTTCCTCTCCAAAATGGATTTTTTCGGTAATGCTGGGGTTCCTGGTGGCTGGAAAGCGTGAAAAGCGTTATTGCCGTAGAGCAGCCGCCCTACTTTAGCATAATTCTCCAATGCCGGGCTGACCGGCTGACGTTGAACTTACAGCGTTTTCAATCAAGAATAGTTACAACAAACCTCAAGCCAATGCATAGATATTTCGGCAGGCAAATCATCAAAAGCTTTGTGGTTTTGCCGGTTGGCTGGGTAACGCTACGCGACGCTGGAGCGTGGGAACGATCAAAGACAAAACCTTTTTCACCGCAGAGGACGCAGAGGAAAAGCATGAGGGGTTTCCTCTGCGTCCTCCGCGTCCTCTGCGGTGAATCGGTTTTTTCCGTGCCGAGAACAAATTTACCCTGGCTAGGATAATGAAACGAATGATTTATGTTTGGCTTGACGATATAATAGGCAACGCGCAATTTATCCAGATGAATTGGGAACTTTTTACCGTCCTGACAGACGAACAGGCTTGCTGCGGTTGAGCATATCCCGCGTTGCAGCAACGATTTTTAACCTGAAGCCACATTAAATTAAAGATAGAAGGAAAATAAATGCACTCGATGAAACTTCGTTACACCCTGCTGGGACTGGGCAGCATATTCGCCATCACCTCGTGCCATGCCCAGGAACCGGCAAAGGCGGCTCCCGCAGCCAGCGAAATCAAAGCCGCGGCGCCCGCAGACAAGGCCAAACCGCCGGTCGTCAACGGCGTCGCCATTCCGCAAGCGCGCTTCGATTTCCTGCTCAAGCAAGGCGCCGAGCATGGCCAGCCGAACACGCCCGAGCTACAGAAGAGCATACGCGAAAAACTCATCACGCTGGAAGTCATTTCCCAGGAAGCTGAAAAGAAAGGCCTGGGTAAAAACGCCGACGCCGTCATCCAGATCGAATTATCCAAGCAAAGCGTACTGGCCAACACCTATGTTCAGGACTACGTAAAAGCCAACCCAATTACCGATGACGCGCTGAAAAGCGAATACGACAAACTCAAGGCGCAGATAGGCGACAAGGAATACAAAGCGCGCCACATCCTGGTGGAAAAACAGGAAGAAGCCAAAGACATTATCGCCAAACTGAAGAAGGGTGAAAAATTCGAGAAACTCGCCGAAGCGTCCAAGGACCCAGGCTCCAAGGAAAAAGGCGGCGAACTGGATTGGGCGCCACCGACAACTTATGTCAAGCCGTTCGGCGATGCGCTGGCCAAGTTGCAAAAAGGCAAGTACACCACCGAACCGGTGCAGACCACATTCGGCTGGCATGTCATCATGCTGAATGACGTGCGCGACATCAAAGCGCCGTCATTCGAAGAGGTCAAGAAAAACCTGCTACAACACGCGCAACAACAGCAAGTCGAGAAATTGATTAGCGACCTGAAAGCCAAGGCCAAGGTCGAGTAATTCCGATATTGCGGATTTGTCATGCAAACGGGGGCGAAAAGCCCCCGTTTGCATTTGCCGCGCCCCTGCCTTTGATATTTAATCCTAGAAAGCTCAGTTGACCGCTTGCCAGGATGCGTAACATGGTGGTTCTAAACAACTTTATTATATATTTTGCGTTCACCCATTTGGTGAGAGCGCTACGGGCTGGATTGCACGGTTTTCCGGGCGCATGGCGGCGTTGCAACTCCTCAAGAAGGAGAAGGCAATGGAACGACCATTGCGCGTCGTTGCGCCTTGCCCTGCGCCCGGAAAACCGCACACTCCAGCCCGTTCAACGGAGGTTTCTAGGTTAATCTGCGTAATCTGCGGATTGAACTGCGGATTTTAGGATCAACTATTCTTGATTGAAAACGCTGTATCTACCAGACCACAACAACGCCATAGTCGCGAAATATCGCATCGCAGGTGACGACGGGGTAATGCGTCACGAAATGCTGGGCGATCAACATGCGGTCGAACGGATCGCGGTGCGGGCCGGGCAATGCTCCGGCCTTGAGGCTATGGTCAATACTGATCGGCAATTCGATAAAGCGCGCCCGGCGCAGGTAATGAGAAAAATGTTCGACAATGTCGGCGGCTTCCGGCAGTTTGCCGAGGCGGTGCTTGGTGGCAATTTCCCAGCCGGATGCCGCGCTGACCCATATCCGGTTGCGTGGTTCGGCTATGGCTGCACGCGCCGGGGCGGAAAGTTGTTCGTCGTCAAGCCACCACCACAACAGCGCATGGGTATCGAGCAGCAGGTCGTTCATGCTTCCCATGCATGCAACTCGTCCTCGGGCAGCGGCTCAAAAAACGCGTCGGTAAGGCGCCCCTTGGCGATTCCGGGGCGACGTGGAGCCGGCTTTTCCAATGGAACCAACCGCGCCATCGGCACGCCGGATCGGGCAATGATGATTTCTTCTCCGGCTGCAGCGGCGCTGACAATCTCAGAGAGATGGGTTTTGGCTTCGTGCAGATTGATTGAGCGCATATGAATCTCCATTTTTAACGAAAGGTGCGGGGGTCAGGCCTTACGTTTTGCATTTGAAATCCATTTTCGGTTACGCCTGTGTATGCCTTGCGTGGGAAAAATTGTCCGGTTGGATTGCCTCCGCGCAAGGCATAATGTAAAGACTTAGTCGATAAGTTCAGAGCACCTGATCTCAGGATAGACAAATCAATGGGTTATTGTATTTGGTCAGATTTATCTTGACCTGAAATTTTGTAGAAACGAATTTTATGTGATTGATTATGTTGTATTGTCTATTTTTCTGTTCAGTCAACCGTCTCAATTAAAATCCGCGAGATCAGGTGGTCTGAAGTTACTAACCCAACCACCGCCGCGCATTGCGGAACATCCGCAGCCACGGGCCGTCCTCGCCCCATGTTTCGGGATGCCAGGAATGCTGCACGCTACGGAACACCCGCTCGGGGTGCGGCATCATCACGGTGAAACGCCCGTCCGGCGTGGTCAGGCCGGTGATGCCCTGGGGTGAGCCGTTTGGATTGGAGGGGTAGGTTTGCGTCGGCTTGCCCCGGTTGTCCAGGTAACGCAACGCCACATAAGGCTGGGCACTGTCCAACTGCGATGCGTCCCGGAATTCGGCGTAGCCTTCGCCGTGCGCCACCACAATGGGCATACGGCTGCCTGCCATGCCGTCGAGAAAGATTGAGGGGCTTTGCGCCACTTCCACCATGACGAAGCGCGCCTCAAACTGCTCCGATTTGTTGCGCACGAAATGCGGCCAGTGTTGCGCGCCGGGGATGATGTCGTGCAGGTTGCTCATCATCTGGCAGCCGTTGCATACGCCCAGCGCGAAAGTTTCGTTGCGCTGGAAGAAGCGCTCGAATTCATCGCGCGCGCGCGGGTTGAACAAGATGGATTTGGCCCAGCCCTCTCCTGCTCCAAGCACGTCCCCATAGGAAAACCCGCCGCACGCCGCCAGCCCGTGGAAATCCCGCAACGACACGCGCCCGGCAATGATGTCGCTCATAGGCACGTCCACCGCAGTGAAGCCGGCGCGGTCGAAGGCAGCGGCCATCTCGACTTGCCCATTGACGCCCTGCTCGCGCAAAATGGCGGCGCGCGGGCGCTTGGTCGCGATGAAGGGCGCCGTCACATCCTCTCGCGGATCGAAGCGCAATGCGGCGTGTAAGCCGGGATCGGAGGCATCCAGGATACGGTCGTATTCGGCCTGGGCGCATACCGGGTTGTCGCGCAAGGTTTGCATGTGAAAAGTGGTTTCCGACCAGGCGCGTTGCAGTTCCACCCGGCTTGCGCCGAATATTTCCTGATCGCAATACCGGGTGCTCAGACGGTCGTCGCCGTTGATTTCGCCGATGACTTCCAATTCGTCGCATATCCCGGCATCAAAAAACGCACTCATCACCTCTGTCAGTTCGCCATGCCGCACTTGCAGCACCGCCCCCAGTTCCTCGTTGAACAGCGCGGCGAGGAAATCCTCCTGAGCGGCGCGCGGTTCCTCACCGCATAGTCCATCCAGGCTCAGCGTCACGCCGACATGGCCGGCAAACATCATTTCGCACAAGGTCACGAACAGCCCGCCGTCGGAGCGGTCATGGTAAGCCAGTATCTTGCCGTCGCGATTGAGTTGCTGGACGGTGGCGAAAAAAGCCTTTAACTGAGGCGCGCTCACCACATCCGGCGCTTGATCGCCGATCTGCTTGTACACCTGCGCCAGCGCCGAGCCGCCCAGGCGGTTCTGGCCGCACCCCAGATCAATCAAGATCAGGTCGGTGTCGCCGGCATCGGTGCGCAATTGGGGCGTGAGGGTGAGCCGCGCATCCGCGCACGGCGCGAAGGCCGAGACGATCAGCGACAGTGGCGCGGTGACGGATTTCTTTTCGCCGCCCTCCTCCCACACCGTTTTCATCGACATCGAATCCTTGCCGACCGGGATGCTGATGCCCAGTTGCGGACACAATTCCATGCCCACCGCCCGCACCGTGTCGTATAGCGCGGCATCTTCGCCGGGATGCCCGGCTGCCGCCATCCAGTTGGCGGATAGTTTCACGTCGCCCAAATCATTGATGGCTGCGGCGGCGATATTGGTCAATGCCTCGCCGATTGCCATGCGCCCGGAGGCCGCCGGATCGATCAGCGCCAGCGGGGTGCGCTCGCCCATCGCAAACGCTTCGCCGCGCGTTTCCGTAAAACCCGCCAAAGTCACCGCCACATCGGCCACCGGGATTTGCCACGGGCCGACGAATTGGTCGCGCGCAGTCATGCCGCCCACCGTGCGGTCGCCGATTGCGATCAGAAAAGTCTTGTCCGCCACCGTCGGCAGGCGCAACACGCGCAACGCCGCATCCTTGAGCGTGACGCCATCCAAGTCAAGAGGCAGTAACGGCTTATTCACCCGCGCCACGTCGCGCGTCATTTTCGGCGGCTTGCCGAGCAGCACCGCCAGCTCCATGTCGATAGGACGGTTGTTGAAATGACTGTCTTCCAGAATCAGCCGCTGCTCCGCCGTCGCTTCTCCCACTACTGCATAGGGGCAGCGCTCGCGTTCGCAGATCGCATCAAATAGCGCGCGGTGCTCCGCGCCTATCGCCATCACATAGCGCTCCTGCGCCTCGTTGCACCAGATTTGCATCGGCGACATGCCCGGCTCTTCGTTATGCACCGCGCGCAGCTTGAAAATCCCGCCGCAACCGGCATCGTTGACCAGTTCGGGCAGCGCATTGGACAGCCCGCCCGCGCCGATGTCGTGGATCGAAACTATCGGATTGGCGTCGCCCAACTGCCAGCAGCGGTCTATGACCTCCTGGGCGCGCCGCTGCATCTCGGGGTTGCCGCGCTGCACCGAATCGAAATCCAGATTCTCCGCATTGGCGCCGGTATCCATACTGGAAGCAGCACTTCCCCCCAGGCCGATCAACATCGCCGGCCCGCCGAGCTGAATAATCAGCGCACCCGGCGCGATTTTGTCCTTCATCGCATGGCGCGCCGCGATATTGCCGACCCCGCCGGCCAACATAATCGGCTTGTGGTAACCGCGCATCTCGCCTGCGGCTTGCTCCTCGAAAGTGCGGAAATAACCGGCCAGATTGGGACGCCCGAATTCGTTGTTGAACGCCGCGCCGCCGATAGGACCCTCCAACATGATCTGGAGAGCTGAGGCGATGCGGTTGGGCTTGCCGTAAATCGGGTGAGGGGTAAGCGGTGAGGGGTGAGGCGCTTCGGTGGCGCCGTAATATTCCCAGGACTGTCCAAAATCGGGGATATTCAAATTGGACACGGAAAAACCGGTCAACCCGGCCTTTGGCCTGGAACCGCGACCGGTCGCGCCTTCGTCGCGGATCTCGCCGCCCGAGCCGGTTGCGGCGCCGGGAAAGGGCGAAATCGCGGTCGGGTGGTTGTGGGTTTCCACCTTCATCAGGATATGCGTTTCATCCTCAGTGTAAGCATAGCAACCTTCTGCGCCAGGATAAAAGCGCCCGACCTTGCCGCCTTCGATGATCGAAGAATTGTCGGAATAGGCCACCACCGTGCCGCGCGGGCTGATTTGGTGCGTATTGCGTATCATCGCGAACAGGGATTTATCCTGTGGCTCACCATCAATGACAAACTCGGCATTGAAAATCTTGTGGCGGCAATGCTCGGAATTGGCCTGGGCGAACATCATCAGTTCGACATCGGTGGGATTGCGCCCGATACGGGTGAAATTCTCCACCAGATAATCGATTTCATCCAGAGACAGCGCCAGCCCCATGCCGCGATTGGCGGCCTCCAGCGCGGCCTTGCCGCCCTGGATGACATCCACTACATTCAACGGCGTCGGCTCGCAATGGCGGAACAGCTTCTCCGCGTCGCTCAGGCTGGTCAGCACGGTTTCCGTCATGCGGTCGTGGATCAGCGGCCACAAGGCTGATTTTTCCGCCGCCGACAGCGGCTGGCCGGAGCGCGTTTGCACATAAAAAGCCACCCCGCGCTCCAACCGCCGCACCGCCTCCAACCCGCAATGAAAGGCAATATCGGTCGCCTTGGACGACCACGGCGAAATCGTCCCAAGGCGCGGCGTCACCAGCAGCAATTCGCCCTCGGGCGGCTCAACCGGGCTGGCGGGGCCGTAAGTCAGGATTTTTTCCAGCACCGCCAGTTCCGCAGCGGCAAGCTCGCGGCTGGTTTCGGCGAAATGCCGGTATTCGGCATGAAGGCGGGAAACACCCGGCGCGCCGGTGCGTAGCGCTTGATTCAGTTTATCAAGACGAAAAGCGGAAAGGGCGTTGCCGCCGCGCAGCTTGAGCATGGCTTAAATGGTCCCGCGAAAATTATAGGAACGAGGAAAGCATCATGATAGCTTAAAATCCAAACGAAATTTGTGTTGGCTCTTTTTCAAAAAAACATCGTTGATTTAGCCAGAATTTTTGATCGTTCCCACGCTCCAGCGTGGGAATGCCGCCCCGGACGCTCCAGCGTCGCGCAGCGTTACCTATCCAACCGGCAAAACCACAAAGCTTTTGACGATTCGCCTGCCGAAATATCTATGCGCTTACCGTTCTAGTTCTAGCCGCCATATTGGGACGCTGGAGCGTCCCATGCGTGCGTTCCCACGCTGGAGCGTGGGAACGATCAAGTTCCACAACATCATTTTCTATATCGGGACGCAGAGCGTCCCAGGCTGCATTCCCACGCCGGAGCGTCACTGCCATTAAGTTAGGAAAAATCCGTTCGCCCTGAGCCTGTCGAAGGGTGAACGGATTTTTCCTAACTGGTTGACTGTTAAGCCATTTATGGTTCGACAATCTCACCACGAACGGCTTAACTTAATGGCAGTGACGCCGGAGCGTGGGAACGATCAATGGCACATGCAGTTCAACTCGCAACGCAACCTTTGCATTACCGCATGGATTCAGCCACCGGCTTCCAACTGAATACGCCGTCATAGTCTTTGCAGTCGGTTACCGAGGGTGCTTGGGCGTCAATCACCATATAAATTTGCTTGCTGGCTGAAATAGGATATGTCAAATAGGCATCGCACATTGCGCTCTGGCCAGTTCCGACAACGATCTTCGTCCCCGCCTTTAGATTACACTGCGTTAACATGTCCAGTGGTGAATATCCGTAGCATATTTCATAATCTTTACGGTATGTCGATACCTTTCCTTCCGGCCTGTTGAAAGCCCACCACTTGCCTAAGCGGCTGTTCGGGTTGGTGCTGTTCCATGCGCGATAGACCGGTATAACGATATTCTTTTTGTTGATATAGACTTTTGCCTGGCATAAGCCCCCTTTATCCGCTTCCTGCACAGCCTGGCTCAACAACGCTGCATCAACCGTTTCCTCGAACGCATCCACATATTCAGGCGGCAACTCGTTTGTGCCGGCGCATTTAACCTGAGTTTGATTGGCTGATTGCTGAGTTGACGTACTGCCATTAACCTCCTGCTTTATCGTCGAAGAGGAACAACCATATACAGTAAGAATAAGTAGCGCAAACGACATCTTTTTAAAACTGTTCTGCAAATGGACAATTTCCATAAATCACTCCTTATAAAAAATTCGGCAAAAAGCAAATATCACATCCAGCGTCCCAGGGTAAATTTGTTCTCGCCCAGAAAAGAATTATTTACCGCAGAGACGCTTCAGACGCCGAGAAATCAATGAAAAGGGTGAAACCATTCAATTCTACAACCCATTGTTTTTCCTCAGCGCCTCTGCGTCTCTGCGGTGAATGGTTTTTCCCAGGCGGAGAACAAATTTACCCTGTCCAGCGTCCCATGCTGCCGCCACCCTCGCCTCCTTGTGCCTTGAGCCGCCTACTTGGCGGCCTCCGCCGTCATTCCCGCGATGGTCTGCATTAGTTCCGGCGCATCCCATTCCGCGCCGCCCTGGAGGGTGTAGCGGATTTTTCCTTGGGCATCGACCAGGAAGGTGGAGGGGGCGACGAATACTTTCCAGTCGGCGATGGCGCGGGCGTCGCCGTCCATCAGAATATTGAAACTGACTTTGATTTTTTTCAGGAAGGCGCGTATTTCCGGTTCGCTTTCGCCCATGTTGACGGCGAGTATGGTGAACGGTTTGCCGGCAAGCTTGGTTTTGAGGCGTTCGACGGAAGGCATTTCCTTAATGCAGGGGGCGCAGTAGGTGGCCCAAAATTGCACCATCACGACCTGCCCCGCGTAGTCCTTAAGATCGTGCGCCTTGCCGTTCAAGTCTTTGAGCGCGAGACGCGGCGTGGGTCCGCCCTTGTAGGGCTTGAGTTCCATGGCATGGACGGGGGCGGACAGCAGCAACAGAGCAAACAGGCAACACAGGATAGATTTCATGGGAGTTCTCCAGGGGATGTTTCCAGGGTTTTAATGGCTTTGAGTATCAGATCCGGCAGGCTTTGCGACATGGCTTCTTCTTCCGGCGTCGGCTCCTGGCGCACATAGAAATAGCCGCGCACCTTCGGCAGCAGTTCGGTATGCACCCGGCTGCCGCCGCTTTCCAGAGCGGTGCGCAAATGGCTGAGCCACCAGCGCCCCGGCGAGCGTTCGCCCTGGTAAATGAATAGCGGAATGCGGGTTTGCTTGACGATTTCGTGATATTCGGCCTCGGCGCCGGGCGCGGGAGTGTCGGCGTAAAGTTCCGGATAGAACAGGATGACGCCCGCCGGATTGGCGTCGCCGGGATGTTTTTCCTGCCAAGTGCGGACGCCGCGCAAAGTCGGCACCGCGCCGCGCCCCGCCGATACCAGAAAGATTTTTTTGGCGGTGCTGGCCAGCGCCATGTCGATCAACGCGGCGACTTCCTCGCCGCTAATTTGCACCATGCTGCTGGGCGCAACCGGCAGGAAATGCCCGCCGAGAAAATCCGGCAGCCAGGCTTCGACCCCATTCGCCGCCAGCCCCCACGAAGCGCGCGCCTCGCGTGTGCCGCGCCCTTCGTCGCAAGCCAGCCACAAAACCAGGGTGTCCCCGCGCGCCGAATAGGCGCGTAGCGGAATTTCCGTGCCGTCGTCCAGTTTAAAGGTCGCGGGCGCGGCTTGAGCGCCGACTTGCGCCAGCGAGAGCGAAAGCAGCAGCGCTACGGCTATTTTTCGGGCGATGCCGGGGAAAAGATTGCGTCTGTTTTTTATGCTTAAAGCCATATTTTGCACCTAAGTAATGCAGATTGATCGTTCCCACGCTCCAGCGCTCATCGTTAGTGCGGCAAGCGAAGCTTGACGTTTCTTTCAGGGTGAAAGTCCCTGACGGGGAAGGTCTAACCAACCGCCCGTATCGAGTGTTGCGTCT
>JBAYVP010000018.1:0-32144 GCA_041674485.1 Sulfuricellaceae bacterium | reverse complement strand
GTTGAACGGGCTGGAGTGTGCGGTTTTCCGGGTGCAGGGCATACCCGACAGCCTACGGCTTGGGCACAAGAGGCGCAACGACGAAGAATGGTTTGTTCCATTCTGAGAAGTTGCAACGCCGCCATGCGCCCGGAAAACCGTGCAATCCAGCCAGTCGCGCTCTCACCAAACGGGTACACGCAGAATACATGATAAAGCTGTTTAGAACCACCATGTTACACGTCCTAGCAAGCGGTCAACTGAGCTTTCTAGGATCATAGTACCGCGCCCGGTGATAGTACAGCCCCGTTCCGTCATTCTCCCGCCCGGTGTATTGCAGCGGGTTGCCGTCGTCCGCGCCTATCGTCCGGCTTTCACCGTAAGGGCTGTAGGCATAGCGGTTCACCGTGTCGCCGTCTTCCGCCGTTTGGGCGATGACGCTGCTGCCGACCAGTTCGGCTATCGCCTGGCTGCCGTCGTAGAGGTAGCTGACGCTTTGCCCGTTGACGGTTTTTTCTATCCGCCGCCCAAGCAGTTTAAGGGGGCTGACCTAGGCTGTCGAAATTTATTATTTTTTGATGAAAAAACAGTACTGTTTTTTGGATTTTCTCAATTGACGGACTGAGTCAAATTTCCCCATTCATGGTTCGACAGGCTCACCACGAACGGGGAAATTTGACTCAGTCCTGGCGCGTATGCCGGCTTGCACCATGACAACCTACCTTATTTTTAATCCGTTCATCCTGAGCCTGTCGAAGGATGAACGGATTAAAAATAAGGTAGGCCGTGACGTTTCTGGGCATATCCAAAAACCGGGAAGCTGAATTTCGATAAAAACGCTGTATTTCGACAGCCTAGGGCTGACCCCTTAATTCGATATGTTGTACGGCACTACGCTTGCTTGATTGGCAGAACAGCATACATGTACATATTAACAAGATTATCTATCGGTTCAAGCCCATTGTCCTCCGCTAAGTCACAGTAAGCATTGCAATAACTATTTAATGCATCGACATTTTCGAATAATCCGTAGCGATTAAGACTTTTATGAAAAATTCGGAATAAATCGGGTTTCTGAAATACGCCAAGCTCAATTAACGATCCATAACCATCAACGTAAGCATCAATGCCAAAGCCATATTGCATAACTGAAATATCGCGTTGCCCATCGTCCTCACTAAGACAGTCCAACCCAATTATTTCATAGTCTTTTGATTTATTTTCACATGCGGCCAAAAGCTGGCGTGCCTCTTCAACGGTTGCTACTGTTCCAGCGCTGAAATTGCCGATATAGTTTCTGTGTGAATGCTTTACGAGTGCAACAAGATTAGAGGAAAGTTTTTTATCGTAATATAAATCGTCCACACACCTCCATGGATCTCTATCGATTCCTCGATATACTTTTAAACCACTTCCATCGAATGCAATAAATTTTCCAACACCTAGAGTACTAACAATAACATATCCAGCCATCATTATATCCATTCATCATTTTTCGCACGCAACAGGGATATGCCCAACACCAGAACCTGGAACATGGATATGTGGGTCACCACTCCAGTGATCTTTGTTGCGATTATCACGCACATCAATTCCCAATTCGCGCCTCCAGTCTATTATGGTATCTGCATCTCCATTTGACAGCGGCTTATGACCTTTATTAGATTCGTCTTTAACCAGATCACCAAGAGCCTGTTGAGCGGGGGGGGGCTTTTGGCCTGCACTATATACTGCCGCTGCAGTAACTGCAACCGCAGTGGCTACAGCCCCTCCAGCGCTACTTTTTGCTATAAATGTGACTGCTGCTGCAACAAGAGGAAGTATTTTTCCTGTGGAATCCCTAAACCCAACCGGATTCCCCCCCACATACCCATAAACATTAACCCCCCCGCCAACCCTATCGGGTCTACGGAGATGAAGCGCTTCAGCAACGGATCATAGTACCGCACCCGGTAATAGTACAGCCCCGTTCCGTCGTTCTCCCGCCCGGTGTATTGCAGCGGGTTGCCGTCGTCCGCCGTCTGGGCGATGACGCTGCCCAGCGCGTCTTGCAGCAGGGTCTTTTGCCCGCTCGTGGTGTAGCGCGCGAGGATTTCATCAATCTGGACGCCGGGGTGATAGGCGGCGCTGACGCTGCTGCCGACCAGTTCGGCTATCGCCTGGCTGCCGTCGTAGAGGTAGCCGACGCTTTGCCCGTTGACGGTTTTTTCTATCCGTCGCCCAAGCAGTTTAAGGGGGCTGACCCCTTAATTTCGATAAGCAGGTGGTAGTGATTGTCCATCAGGCAGTAAGCGTGACACAGCCAACCGAAGCGTGCCACCACTTCGCCAAGACAGCCTTGAAGCAACCTCCGATCCTCATCGTCAAGAAAGATCGGATTCCGCGCGTTGCCGCGCAAAGTGATGTGATATATTGCGCCGGGGAATTCAAGTCGAAGCTGGCGAGCCATGAGGGAAGATTAGCTTGCTAGTAACCGTGACATCAAGACTTGACTCCTTGCTTCACTTCATGACCCCGCTTGCGCTTTTGTTTTTTGTTGCAACGGTTATTCCAAGCACTCCAAAAAAAACCAGATCAATCCAAAACAAGACATCAAGTTGATTTTTTTCTGATTCAGTCAAATAAACGACCGACCCATGAACATTATGGGGAAATGTTCTTCCGATGTTAGGTTGAGGGCTGCGTGGTAGGTTCCGTTGATAGGAAAGATTCAAGTAAACAGTAAACAGCAGCGCAGCCAAGAATATGCCTGCTATTAGGACGATAATTATTTTTCTTGCCATTACCCCTGCTTCCCTAAAAGGGCGCCACAGTTGTGTTGGTGATGGTTGATGACCCGCCTACACCCAGTCCAGCACCTCGGGAAGATTGGCTTGCCAGTAACCGTGATGTCAAGACTTGACAACTCGCTTGAAAGGGTAAATTTGTTCTCGGGAAAATGTAGGGTGGATAAGCGTAGCGCATCCACCTTTCTTGCGCTGGCTTGCTATTTCGAACGGGCGTACCGCCAATCATGTGGTAACAAACGAAGTGTTGATAAAAATATCGGCGCTAGTATCGGTGCCATAAGAAAGAAATAACCAATGGTGATTGCAGCATTTATAAAATATATTGCTACAGTCAGCCTCATCAGTAGAGATGAGCGTATCCCTTCATAAAGGAATAGTATTAAGAGCGTTCCGGCGATAAACCATTTAGCCAGACCATTTCTCTTGAAATAATTTCCATCAATGAATGCTTGGGCAATATTTGCGTGTATCAATGATGAAGACATAGAACCAACGCTAGTCCATACGGAATCCAAGTGCGATTCAACATTAATTATTACAATAACATTCATGTTTGATCCGCTCAGATTCCTAACCTGTTTCAGTGACAACTGAGGAAAACTTCTTTGATCGTAAAATATTGGGAAAAAAATCCCATGGCTTAAACGTTGGCCTACCGATTTAGTGTGCATCATAGCCAAACAAAGTCCCATAGGTAGTTGAGAGCACGAGGAAAGTTTATCTTCTTCGCCGAGATTGATATAAATGGTTTCTTGTTCGTCACTGGTTATATCAATGCTTGAAAAATTGATACCCTCGCAATGAACTAATGAATTCTCTTCGGATACAGAAGAGGCAAACACAACATTTTTGTTATTAATAAAATTCTCACTACCTCGTTTGTTATTTGCAGCAGCATTAACCACGTTAACGGCAACATTATTGAGGCCAATTTTTTTGAGTTGTCCGATAATTTCTCCAATTTCGAGACAACTCTCTTGAGGATGCAATCTACACCAAACGTCACTTATATTTAGAATAATAACATCCGTAGGATATTTTGTTTCATGAACTATGTTGTACGCAAAATTCAGAGCACGAATATCAAGATCAAAGTGTTCTTCTAATTGGATAGAGAGCGCTGCTACCACTATCCCTACAAATATCCCAGCTATGCGTTTCATTACAGAAGGAATTAATCCGTTCTCAGACATATGGATCGCACCAATATGGTTAATGAGAAAGCACTTTAACAAGCGACTATGCTGGTGATATTTTCATCACCAGATAGGTTGGTAGGGATTGTTTATTTACTGCAACCATTAGCGTTACCAATATCCCTTAACGGGCCAGTTACATAATGTCCAGAGTGAGGGTCAAATGAAATATTGTGAGTAGTTCCTGTTTTTGGATCATATAAAATCGTTGACCCATCTTTTATAGCATAAACATCCCCTTGCTTCACATGATTAAGATCGACGATATATCCTTGCTGACGTGAATCAGGAACCCCAGGAATAGTTGCATTTGAATCTGTGGTAACAAATCGCCCCTTGAAGAGACCCTGCGGGTCAACAAACCCAACCGGATTCCCCCCCACATACCCATAAACATTAATCCCTCCCGCCAACCCTATTGGGTCTTCGGAGATAAACCGCTTCAGCAACGGATCATAGTACCGCGCCCGGTAATAGTACAGCCCCGTTCCGTCGTTTTCCCGCCCGGTGTATTGCAGCGGGTTGCCGTCGTCCGCGCCTATCGTCCGGCTTTCGCCGTAAGGGCTGTAGACATAGCGGTTCACCGTGCCGCCGTCTTCCGTCGTCTGGGCGATGACGCTGCCCAGCGCGTCTTGCAGCAGGGTTTTCTGCCCGCTCGTGGTGTAGCGCGCCAGGATTTCATCGATCTGGACGCCGGGGTGATAGGCGGCGCTAACGCTGCTGCCGACCAGTTCGGCTATCGCCTGGCTGCCGTCGTAGAGGTAGCCGACGTTTTGCCCGTTGACGGTTTTTTCTATCCGCCGCCCGAGGGCGTCGTAGCGGTAGCCGGCCTGGAGGTTAGTGCCGGTGAGTCCCGCCAGTCTTCCTTTGGCGTCCCAGGTGTAGGTGGTGATGTCGGCTGCATCGGTGCTGTGGCTTTTCTTGATGAGGTAGCCGGAGGCATCGTAAGTTAAATTGTATGTGGCGGCGTTGGCGCTGCCGGGGTTGAAGGTGATTTGCGTCAGCCGGTTGCCGGTGTCGTATTTTGCGCTGAACGGGGTTTCCGGTGCGGAATCGACGCTTTGCCCCTTGACGGTGATGTTGCCGTTGGCGTCATAAGTGTAGCTGATGGTTTCGATCAGGGCGCCGTCGGCTTTCCGGTATTCGATACTGAGCAGCCGGTTGGCTTCGTCGTAGCTGTAAGTTTGCCGGATGCCGTTGGGCAGTGTTTTTTGCGTGAGCCTTCCGATGGCATCATAGGTGTAGCTGGCGTCCTTGCCCCGGAAGCTGCTGCGGATGAGGCGGCCTAGGGTGTCATAGGCGTAGTCTACGGTGTCGGTTCCGTTGATGCGCATTTGGGTGCGCCGCCCGAAGAGGTCGTATTGGTAGTCGAGCGTACCCTGGTCGGTGATGATGCGCGTGGGGACGTTGAGGATGCCGTATTGGAGCAGGATGTCGCCGCTTATGTTGTCGGAAATGTGAACCAGTCGCCCGACCGGGTCGTAGCTGTAGTCGGTGGTGCGTCCGTCAGCGTCTTCGATATGGTTGAGGCGGTCGTTTGCGTCGTAGCCGTAGCGGGTGATTTGGCCGCGCCGGTTGGTGGTTTGGGTCACGTTGCCGTTGGCGTCGTATTGGGCGCTGCTACTCGCGCCCAGCGCGTCGCGCCGGGCGGTGAGGCGTCCGCGCAAGTCGTAGGTGTTGCGTTGCAGTTCGCGCCCCAAGGGGTCGGTGACGGCGATGAGCCTTGAGTTGGCGTCGTAGGCGAACTGGGTGACGCCTTGCAGCGGGTCGGTGATTTTGGTCAGGCGGTCGAGGTCGTCATAGGCGAACCGGGTGGTTTCGCCGCGCGGGTTGGTTTGGCTGTCGATGCGCCCCAGGGTGTCGTAGGTGTTTTCGTTGCGGCGGCCCAGGGGGTCGATGGCGGCGATGATTTTGCCCTCAATGTCGTGCTCGAAGGTGGTGGTGTGGTTCAATGCGTCGGTGAAGCCGGCGAGCACCCCTTTGTCGGTGTAGGTGTAGCGGATGGCGCCGCCGGTGATGTCGGTTGCGGCGATGAGGCGGCCTTTGCTGTCGTAGGCGTAGCGGGTGCTTTGCCCCAGGGCGTCGATGACTTCGGTGAGATGGTCGAAGAGCGGGTCGTAGTTGTATCGGGTGAGGTTGCCTTGGGGGTCGCGGATGCTGCTGCGGTTACCGTTGGCGTCATAGGTGATGTACCAGACGCGTCCGAGGGCGTCGGTCTGGTAAAGCGGGAATTGGGTGCTCGGGTCGAGTTTGCGGGTGCGCAGGTTGCCTTCGCCGTCCACTTGCCGGGTCCAGTAGCCTTGGCCGTTGTAGCGTTGGACTTCGAGTATTCCGCGTGGGTTGACGATGCGGGTTTCCATCACTTGGTTGCCGGCCACCGTGTAGGCGAAGCGATATTCGCTGCCGTCAGGAAGGATTTCCCGTAACGTCCTTCCGTTGCTGTTGTATACGTATTGGGTGACGGCGCCCAGTGGGTCGGTCTTTTTGACGAGGCTGTTGAATTCATCCCAAGCGTAGGAGGTGACATTCCCCATGGAATCGCTGACCATGACGAGGCGCGAGGCGTTGTCGTAGTGGAAGGTCAAGGTGCGCCCGCCCGGATCGGTGATGCGCGAGATCAGGTTGCCGGGGATATAGTCGATGCGATACATCCGCCCGGCGCTGTCGGTGACGCTCTGCACCAGTCCCGCAGTACCGCTACTGGTGCTGCGTCCGATGGTGATGCGGTTGCCCGAGGCGTCGGTTTGGGCGACCAATAATTGGTTGCCGCGCGCGAAGTAGGCGAATTCGTAACGGCTGCCGTCGCGGAAACGCACTACGCTGGTAGTGCCGTTTGTTGTGCCTTCCGCGCCTTCGATGCCGGGCAGCCCCGGCGCCTTGTGGTAAGCGCCGTCGGCTTCCTTGGCGAGTATCCAGCGAATACCGGCTGGGCTCATCAGCACCATGGACGGGCCGCTGACGCTCAGTTGCCATTCGGTGTTGAGGTAGGCGCCGCGCCCGAAGGGGCCGATCCGGTCGGTCAGGGAGTTGTAGCGGCAAGCCAGATTGACGGACAGGAGTGCATTCATGCCCAAAATATGGTTGCGCATGACAAGTGATGCTCCGGTGCCGTAAATGACCGGATTTGCACTGCACGGACTGGGGTCGGGCGGCGGCTCCGGTGTGGGGGGATTGGGCGGCTGCGGAGGTTCCGGGGGCGGGGTCGGCCCGGGAGGCGGGGGCGGCTCAGGCGGACCGGGAGGCGCGGGCGGGCCGGGAGGCGCAGAAGGTCCGGGGGACGCGGGGGAGTCGCTGTCAGGCGTAGGCGCTGGCGGGTTGGCCGGTGGCGCCGGCGGGTTGGGCGGCGGCGGCGGGCTGGCGACTGTTGCGCCGCAGCAGAATTTGGGTATGCCCACGCCGGGATCGGAGACGATGGATTTGCCGTCGTCGGACACGGTGCCTTGCCCCATGATGCGCCATTGGTTGGAGTCGGGGTCGGGGGTGACGGATTCGTCGTAATACCACAGGTCGGCCTTTTCGCCGGGGAGCGCGCCCATGTCGTTCATCATGGTGACGGGTATCGGTTGGCTGGGCGTGGCGCCGCCTTCGCGGAAGAAGTAGTAGAGGTAAACGGTTTTAGCGTTGATGCCCGCAGGCGCCGGTTTGATGGGGAGCTTGTCCACCGGTACGGTGCGCACGCTGACCTTATCGATGGGCTTGCCGTCCCAGCCGGTGAGCACCGCCCCCTGAGGGATGTTGAGGGCGTAGTTGGGCAGATCGGGGTTGGTGACGTTGACCGCCTGTCCCGGCACGATAGCCATTGATTTGGCGATGTCTATCGCTTGGATGTAGGAGGTGAGCACTGCGTTATCCTGGCCGGCGATAATCATCACCGGCATGGCAATCGCCGAGGGATAGGCGGTGGTCGCGCTGTTGTTGGTGTGGCCGTCGATGAGGATAACTTGGTCGCCCAAGATGCCGGGG
The DNA here is from genome assembly GCA_041674485.1 of Sulfuricellaceae bacterium. Taxonomy (GTDB): domain Bacteria; phylum Pseudomonadota; class Gammaproteobacteria; order Burkholderiales; family Sulfuricellaceae; genus JAGXQV01. The sequence continues at coordinate 24,217 of JBAYVP010000018.1, read as the reverse complement.
TTGACGAAGCGGTAGCCGCCGGCGGCGTCGGTATAGGCTTCCAGGCCGTTCAGGCGGATACGGGCGCCGACGAAGGGGCTGTCGTCGTCGGCATGGAGCACCCGTCCGCTGACGGTGGTGACGTCCGCCGGCAGGACGGTGAGCGTGATGCTTTGGCTACGGGTGGCGCGGGTGAGATCGAGCGGTCCGGCGCCTTCGAGACTGAGGGTGTAGTCGCCCGGCGCGACGGTCGTATCTGCGCTGAGGGTCACGGTGGCCGATGTATAGCGGGTGAGCTTGGGCGGATCCGCCCGCCAAGTGATGCCGGGCGGCAGCCCGGTCACGTTGAGGCTTACGGCCATGCCGTAGTCGGCAAGGCCGGTGCTGACGAGCTTGACCCGAATGCCGGTGTTGCCGCCTCGGGGTGTCAGCACCGATGCTGGCGTGGCGCTCAGGTCAAAATCCTGCTGGGATTGAACGGTGAACGGGCTAGCGCTAGTGCTCGCGCCTTTGCTCGTAGTGACCGTGACTAAGCCGGTGGTGGCCTTGACCGGGACGATCACCTTGAGTTCGGTGGCGCTCGCGAGCGCGACCGTGGCGCGCTCGCCGTTGAAGCGGACATCGTTGTCGGCGGGGTTGACGGCAAAGTGGTTGCCTTGGATGGTGACGGGGGAGCCGACCGGGCCGGTGAGCATCAGTGCGGTGATCTGAGGGGCGCTTGAGACGAGGACGACCGTGAGTGCGAGGCTGCCGGGATAGCGCCCCGGCGCTGCAGCGCCAAGCGTGGCGGCGCCGGCTGTGGCGGCGCTGACGGTGAAGGTCGCAAAGGTCGCGCCTGCCGGGATTTGCACACTGGGCGGAACGCTCAGGCCGCCGGTTGCGGTCAGCGTGACCACCAGCCCTTGGGCGCTTGCCGGGTCGGGCGAGGTGACGGTGATCGTTTGCGATTCGCCGACCGTGAGGGTGGCTGCCGGTGCGCTCAATGCGAGCGCGGTTGCCGCGTTGACGGTTAGCAGCGTGGTTTGCGTGACGGTGGCGGGCGCACCTTGGACGTTGGTGAAGCCGGCAACAGCGGTGAGCGTTGCCGTTCCGGGCGCCAGGGTGGATACGGCGCCGTCGGCGTCGATGGTGGCGATGCCGACGTCGCTGGTGCTCCAGGTGGTTTGGCCGGTAATGTCCCGCAACGTGCCGTCGGTGTAGAGGCCGTTGGCGGCCATGAGGAAGGTGTCGTTGGCATACGCGACCGGGGTATCCGGTGCGAGGCTGATGGCAATAAGTTCGGCGGGGGCAACCGTGACGGTGGCGCCGACGGTCCCGCCATTCAGGCTTGCCGTGATTCCGGCTTGCCCCTCGGCTAGGGGGGTGACGGGAATGTCGGCAAAAAGAGCGCCGGCGGGAATCACCACGCTCTGCGGTACAGCCGCTATTGTGGGTGCTGCGGAGGCAAGTGCTACGCTCAATGGGGCATTGGGGGCACGGTTGAGGCCGACCCGCAGCACGCCGGACCGGCCTTTGGGCAGCGTGAGGGTGGCGGGGGTTAGCGCGCTGACCACGGGCGGCGGCGGCATCACTTGCACGGTGGCGCTCTGGCCGGCGCCGTTGAGCGTTGCGCTGAGTTTTGCGGTTCCCGCCGCCAGCGCGGTGACGGGCAAGGTGACGAGGGTTTGCCCAGCCGGCAGGGTCAGGCTGTCGGGAGCGCTGACGATGGTTGGGGAAGCGTTGGCGACGGCAATCGCTACGTCCTCTTCCTGAGCGATGTCGATTGCGACCGTGAGCGTTCCGGTGGCGCCTTGTTGCAGCGCCAGCGGATTGGGCGTAAGCGGGATGAGCGAGGCCGGCTGGGGAGATATATGGATGCGGGCGGTTTGTTGTTGGCCGCCCAGCGAGGCGGTCAGCGTTGCGTCGCCGACGGCGAGGCCGGTAGCGGTGAAGCCGGCGCGCGTTTCGCCGGCTGCCACGGTGACGCTGGGCGGTGTCTGGAGCAGCGTCGGCTGATTGACGCTGAGTATAATGTCGGTATTGTCCGGCTGCACGGCGTTCAGCGTGACGGTGAAAAGGCTGTCGGCGCCGACCGCCATGGTGTAAGCGCCCGGTTCGAGCGCGGCTACCCGTGGCGGCAACGGGATGACTTGGACGACGCTGGTGGCGCTGCCGCCGTTCAGGCTGGCCGCGATGCTCGCCTGGCCGAAGCCCACGGCGCTGACCGGTAGGGCTACGCTGGTCTGGCCGGCGGGCACGGTGATGGTGGCGGGTAGGCTAACGACCCCTGACGGGCTGGCGGTGAGGGGGATGACGGTGGCTTTGGACTGGGCTGGCGATAGGGTCAGCGTCAGGGAAATATCGGCGCCCAGGGTGACGACGTTGGTCATCGGCAGGAGGGATACGACGGAGGGCAGCGCCGAGGTGACCGTCACTTGGCTGGTCGCACGACTGCCGTTCACGCTGGCGGTGATTGAGGTGACACCTTTTTGGAATGAGGCGGTAACCGGCGCCGTGACGCTCGTTTGTCCGGCGGGGATGGAGACTTCTTTAGGCACGGCGACGATGTCACGGTCATGGTCACGGTCGCGGTTGTCGTCACCGACGCGCAAGGTGATTTCCGTTTTGCGGTTTTGTGCGGCTGAGAGGGTGATGACGAGGTTGCCGCGCGCGCCTTGGGCGAGGATCAAGTGGCTGGGCAGCAGGCTGATGATGGTCGCCGGACGGGTGGTTTTTACCCGGATGTCGGCGGAAGTTTTGTGGCCGTTGAGGCTGGCGGTGACGCTGGTCTTGCCGGCGCGTAGAGCGCTTACCGGAATGGTCACCTTGGTCTGGCCGGATGTGAATGGCAGGCTCGCGGGGACGGTGGCGATGTGGCGGTCGTTGCTGGTCAGCGCCAAGTCGCCGGCGGCGGTTGGCGGCGGTGCAAGTTGGGCGATCAAGTTGCCGGTGGCGCCGACGCCGAGCTTGAGCGGGTCGGGCGTGAGGTCGGTGGGTTTGGGCAAGGCTCGCGTACATTGCAACGTGAGGGTGAATTGGCCGGTTGAATTTTTATCGTGGTCGCGGGATGCGGCTGCGGGGACGACAACGTGGATTCGGTTGGCGTCGGCGAGGTCGGTCTTGATTGAGGACGACAGGGCGTCGCCGGTGAAATTGGCTTTTGAGAGAACGATACGGTCGTTGAGGATGACCGTGGCTTCGCGCATCCGGTTTTTACCGCCGGGTTGGTCATTGTCGATTTGCAGTATGCAAGAGGGGTTGACACCTGGCGGGAGGTTGAAGCTGTCGGCGATGGACGAGGCGGACGAGCCGGCTGTGTAGGTCTTGGGGCCGAAGACGACTACTTGCTCCGGGTGAGCGTCGGCTTGGGCGGCGAACGCCAGGAGCGGAAGCAGCGCCGGCAGAAGTAGGCGGCATAGGCGGTGGAACGCCTTCGGTTGGCGGACGAGATTAAGAATCCGGCTCGGTTTCATTGCTTCTGACTCCCTATAATTTACTGCTTCGTTCAACTGGGTGATTCGATAGTTTTGTGCTGCAAATCGTGCCGCAAAAGCTGCTGGATGCGGTTCGCGCTTATGCATGTACGCCCCCCCTTCCCGCAAGCGGGGGAAGGGGGATACGCACGGGCGATGACAAAGTGATTAAGCAGCGGCTTAAAACTCCACACCAAGCGATGCCAAGGTAATTGCAGGAACTTGATATTCCTTGCCGGTGACTGTGTGCAGCGTGGCGGTGGAGGGCTTGCCCGGCGATGCGGTCAGCGTCATCCGTTCCACCCGTTCGTTGCCGGCATAACGGCTCATCGCATCACCCAAGGCGGCAACGATGGTGTAGGTGGTCTGCGCCTGGAGTACGCTTGGACCTTGCGGCAACGTCACCTGGACGCTGGCGCCGGCGCTCGCGGTGCTGCCGGTCAAGGCTGGGCTGACGACGGAAGTAGCCAGGCCGGAAGCCGGCGTCACCGTTAACTTGACTGTGTTGCCCACCGGCACGTTGGTAGTGGTAAAGGTGACGGTCACCGGGTTGACGGTGGTTGCCGGCAGAACGATGTCCGCATTGCCGGTCGGCGTTGCCGGCGCCGCCACGCCGGCAACGCCGGTAATGGCCAAAGTCGGCGATCCTGCGACAAACACGCTGCCGGGCAGGTCGGTGGTGAATGCCGGGGTCGTAGCTGCCGTGCGGGTGAACGTTGAAGCTTCCAGGCGGATACGACCGTTGGCAGCGGCGCCACCGAAGCTGTAATAGCTACCGCTGTTGGAAGCGCCTGCCACTCCCCCTTTTGCAGAAATCGTTCCATTGCCGGAAATCGTATTGGCAACGATGCGGATTGCGCCTCCGCTGCCGCCGCCGCCAACCGCACCCTGTCCTGCTCCATCTGAGCTGCCGCTTGCGCCGCCATCGGCAAATATAGACCCGGTCACATTAACCGCTGCGCTGGAAGCAATCAGCACCGCCCCGCCACCGCCACCTCCGCCAGAACCTATAAAGGTGTTGCCGCCGGCGCCGCCACCGCCGCCAGAGCCGCCGACCAACGGCAACAACACGGACGATCCATAACTTGCGCCTCCAGTGCCGTAAGGCGCCTGAGTGCTACCCGCTACGGCACAATAAGCTGCTGTACCTGCTTGGGAATAACCGCCGCCACCGCCGCCGCAAGAATAGAGACCACTAGAATTAAATGTGCCGCCTGAATTGCCACCGCCTGGCCCCACCCCGGAGCTGCCAAAAAAACCCGACGCCAAGCCGCCCCGCCCCCCGTCAAACCCGCCCGGACCACCTACGCCGGGGAGTCCGTCGTCCCCTATATTGCCGTCCCCCGCAGCGCCGGTGTCGGGACTTTTGCCGCCACGAAGATCCAGGATGCCGGCAATCGCCACATCCCCACTGGCAAGGATAACCACCGGCGTATTGGCGGCGTTTTTCCTGAAAGTCACCGTCACGCCCGCAGGGATGTTCACCGTGGTGTAGTTAAACACGCCCGATGGCGGAAGTTGGACTATGGTATTGACTGTCGGATTAAAAGCACCGTCGGCGCCGGTGCTGCCGCTATCGAATGCGGCCAGCGCCAGCCCTGGCATCACCGCGAAAAAACAAACCGCCACCCACTGCTCTAGAACACGTTTCATTTGCTGCTCCTTTTTACTAAAGTTCAAAATTTTCATTATTGCTTCCACCCATCCAGACAACTTACTTGCCATACACCGTAAAAGTATTCGCCGGCACGGACACGTCGCTGCTTATCCCGCCCGGAACCCCCACCTGCAACACCCGACTGCCCAACGACGCGCCATCGAGCACTTGAGCATCGACGGTGATTTGCGTCCCCGTGGCATCCACCACCGGCATGTCGGAAACAATGATTCCGTCTGGCGGGGTGAAGACCACCGTCTGCACGTCATTGAAATTTCGCCCCCGAACAATCAGGGTGATACGATCGCCCTGCTTGGCCAATATGGGCGTAATCGAATCCAGTTGCGGCACACCCGCGCCTATTTGCAAAATTCCCACGGCGGCATCGGCAAAGTCGATGGTTTTGCCGGCTGGTGCATCGACGATGATTTTCCGTTTTCCTATCGCGGCATCCGCAGCAATAGCCAGCGGAACAGTGATGGAGTCGCCGTCGGGAGCTATGGAAGCCGTTCCCAATGAAATGCCCTCTGCCGGGTGCAGGCGAATGGCGCCGGCTTTATCAAGCCCCACCCCGGTGACCGTCAAGATTGCGGAAGCGCCGCGCAACAACGCGGCAGGCGTTCGATCCAGCGCAATAGAACCCAGCGCCACCCCGACAGTCGTCGCATTTGCCGTGGCGGAAGTGTTGGTCGGAGCCGCATCCTTTTGCAGCAGCATTCCCAGCGGCGCTCCATATACCGGCAGCGACAACGAAGACGGAGGGATGGCGATGGAAACCCCCAGCGGCGCGGAAAGCAGCGGCGAGAGCCACAAAGGCGCATCGCTCACCAGCGTCAGGGTGTTGCTTGGGAGCGGTTCGCCACCACTCTGCCCGGATGGCGTGGTTATCGTCACCAAGCGCGGCCCGGTGGCCGCCGAAACCGAGGCGGACAGGCTCACTGTGGCCAAGGTGCCCAGAGCATTGACGACTGGCGGTGAACTGACCGTAATGCCGGAGCCGGGAACGATGTCGATTGATCCACTGTTTTGGAGATTGACGCCTCCCACGGTCAGTGTCACCGGTGCTTGACCGATTTGCACCATGATGGGGGAAATGCCTTCGATTACCGGCAGCGGCGCCGACACGAAAAATCTATCGCCGCCTTGAGCGGCAGGCACGCGCGCGCCGTCCGCCCAAACCGTGATCGCCCGCAGGGTTTGCGGCGCATCGACGGCAATGGTCAAATCGACTGTCAGCGATTTGCCGTCGGCAGCCACACGGGGCGTTCCTGCGGTAATCCCTGTGGTCGGCGCGAATTGCACCGAGCTTGCGCCATTCAAATCGGAACCTTGCAAGGTCAGGGTGATGCTGCTGCCGATGATGCCGACCTTGGGATTCATGCCGCTCACCGCTTTACCGAGCGTGACGCCCACGGAAGGCGAGGTCGCCAAAACCGGAACGCTTATCGGCGCGACGGATGTCGCCAACGACACGCCCAACAGCGATGACGCGACAGGCGCGAAAGTCTGTCCGCTCTGTAGCGTTACGGTAAAAGTGTTGGCCGGACCGGTAATGCTGCCGCTGCTCCCGCCAGCGGCGTTGGCCACCACCGTGTGTTGGCCTAATAGGGCATTGGGGGCGACGGTAATCATTGTGGTGAGCGCTGCACCGTCGGCATTCATCGTCGGCGATACACCGGCGGTGATCCCTTGCTCCGGCACGAACGAGATGGACTGAACGCCCGCCAGATTGCGCCCTCGCACCGTAAAGGGAAAACTGGTTCCGACTACGCCGATAAGCGGATCAACGGATTGAATCTCCGGCGCCGGCAAGGTCACAAGCAGCCTGTCGGCATTGGGAACGGCAGGGTTGAAAGTATTGCCGACAGCATCCTTGACCACCAGGCGGCGCAGTATCGTCGGCGCATTGGCGGCGACGGCAATCGGGAGTGCAAGGGATTTGCCATCGGGGGCAGGCTGAGGCGCGCCCAGCGTCAACCCGTCAGGAGGAAGAACGGCAATGCCGCCGACCGCATCCAGGCCGGCGCCGGTCAGCGTCAGGCTGGCGTCCGCGCCCACCGAAACGGTTTGCGGCGACAGGCTGCCTAAATATCTGCCGACAGTGACACCCAGAACGCCGCGCGCCGTTTGCGGCACGCCGACGCCATTGCTTGGCCGGGACGACAATAACACCCCCAACGGCGAAGCATAGCCGGTGCTGATGCCGACGAATTCCGCCGTGATGTAAACCGGGATCGCGCTATTCCCCAGGCTTGAGGAAGACAGATTGATCGTCGCCAGTCCCGCGCTGACCCCCTTCACGGTGGCCGTCGCCGCAGTATCCCCCGCCCGGATCGTGACCGTTCCCGGGGATACGGAGATATTCTGATTCGATGCGGTCAAGGCGATGACGTTATCCACGACATCCGGCTTGGAAAGGCGGATTGTAAAATTGCGCCCGACGTTATCCGGCGGTATTGCCAGCGGCATGGGTTCCACCGAAATTTGCGGTGGCGCGGCGACCACATTAATGTTGGCGGTCACTACGCCGGCGGCGGAGGCAATCATGAAGCCTTGCTGACCGGGCGCCGCATCCTGCGCCACCGTCAAGTGGAAGGTAATCTGCGTGGGGACTGCAAGAACGTTGGATAGGCTCAGCCCCGCAATTGAAGGCGTGACGGCGACTCCGGTCAACCCGGCGCCAACGATAGTGACCTGTGTAACTTGCCCCTGCATGAAGGATGCCGGGGTTATGGACGTTATTGTCGGCGCCGTCGCGGTTCCCATACCGGAAATAACCTGCAACAGGTTGCCTACGGAATCATAGCTATATTCCGTCGCCTGCCCTTGGGCGCCAATCGAGCGAACCAAGCGTCCCAGCGCGTCATAGTCATAACGGTACTGGCTGGAATAAACAAGCTGCGAAGCGCCAAACAAGCCAAGCAAACACCAAGCGAGTGCAAGCCGGATTCTTTTCCACCCTTTCGAGTTGCCGCCAATATTTATCTTGTGCATTTGAAATGATACTGCTCTGTAAAAAGTATTTTTGTGATTCAACTATGGAACATCCCACAACAAGCCTGTGGCACACATTCGGGCATCGCTTCAAAACATACAGCATGACCGGATAAGGTTTTGGTAGAATAATACCAGCGATTCCAAATAAAAAATATTATCCATAAAATTCAGCGAGTTACAAATATGCCATGATTACACGATGCTTCGTAACATATTGAATTTATTTGGTATATGACATTTGAATTTAGATGTGCCGGGACAATACGTTGCCAATAAAAAGCAACATAAATTTTATGATCCAGTAGCGATGCTTACCTCCCCCTGGCAGTGAAACATACACTGGCGATTGAAGAAACTGCCTATTAATTATTCCCCTTGTTTCGCCTGAACAGCAGAAAAGGGGGTTGGGGTGAGGGGCGTTACATACAGCGGTTTCACCGAATATTGGTTGATGTATTGGTGCTTATCCACCGCCATGGGCTTGAGATTTTTTGTAACTATTCTTGATTGAAAACGCTGTATTTAACGATGCAAACCCAAACATTGCACGAGCCGACACAGACAGCCTGATGAAATAAAATCCGTTCGTCCTGAGTAAAATATTCGTCCGCAGGCCGAAAGGCGTTGGCAAGAAACAGGGGTTATGGTTGCTGTTTGGCGCTCGTTTAATGGCGCTCGTTTAATGGCGCTCATTCTGTCATTGTTGTTATCTATGCCATTGATATATATTACTAAAAAAGCTGTTTCTTGAGAGCCTGTCGAAGGAGGAAGATGAAAGTCGATCCGTTCGTCCTGAGCCTGTCGAAGGATGAACGGATCGACTTTCATCTGTACCATTTATGAAGATAAATATTTTTAAATTGCGCGTAATGTCGAGGTTTGCCATTTTCCTCCATTCATCCTTCGACAGGCTCAGGACGAACGGAGGAAAATGGCAACCCTATGAATTTCAAGGGTGTCGGGCTGGCTATGCCCGACGCTTGTGCCTCAACGAAGCCCGAAATGCATGGAACCGGGGGACAGATGAAAGTCAATCCGTTCGTCCTGAGTAAAATATTTGTCCGCTGGCCGAAAGGCGTTGGCAATAAACAGGGGTTATGGTTGCTGTTTGGCGCTCGTTTAAGGGCTTATATGCGACCATTGTTGTTATTTACACCATTGATATTTATGACTAAAAAAGCTGTTTCTTGAGAGCTTCGCCGAAGGATCGAAGGATGAACGGATTTTCTTTCATCAGGCTGGTGGACAATAAAGGGGATTTCGGGGGTTTGGGTTTACATCGTTAATATATACCTTGCGCGGGGGAAATTATCCGGATTGGATTGCTCCTTTTACTGAATCAATGGAACAAAGCCTGGCTTGGGCGCGAGAGACGCAAATTGCGCCGCGTGGGTCTTCTTACGCAAGCAATTTGCAACACGGTGAGTAGCGCCCGCCGAGGGCAATCCAATCCAGACAATTTCCTCCCGCGAGAAGGCATAATTGCGCAAATTGTGGTCGCGCAAAGTATAATGCGCCACCGACTACCAGACGTGATTCCTTATGCTCCGTCTCGCCTCCTTTTTCATTATCCTGTTGTCGTTGTGGAACGGCGGCCTTACTGCGCAGGCCGACGAGGGGCGCGCATCTTCGAACCGTCATATCGCGCTGCTGCTTCCGCTCCAGTCCGAAGTTTTTGGGCGCGCTGCGGACGCCTTCCAGCAAGGGTTCATGACCGCAGCCGAATTCCAGCCCGACCTGCCTGTCATCGTTTATCCGACGAGCGACCGGACGGCGGACATAGTGACCGCTTACCGCCAGTTGACACAAGCCGACGCAGCTCTGGTGGTCGGGCCGCTCACCCGAGGTGCGGTGACGGCGCTGCTGAATGGCCCACTGCCGTTGCCCACTATCGCGCTCAATACGCCGGAAAATCGCCAGACGCTGCCGGAAAACCTTTACCTGTTTAACCTCAATGTCGATAGCGAGGCGCGCCAGGTGGCGCGGCTCGCTTACTCTGCGGAGCGCAAAACCGCGCTCACCGTCACCGCAACCAACCCGTTGGCCTATCGCATCCAGGGCGCGTTCGCCGACGAATGGCAGAAACTGGGCGGCGCCATCGTTGAGCGCCTGAGTTTCGCGCCCAACCAGGGCGGCTACCCGAAATTGCGCGCCGCTATCGCCAGGACTTCCGCCGACGTTTTATTTCTCGCCGCCGACGCAAGCAATGCGCGCATCGTGCGCCCCTATCTCGACAGCACCATCCCGACTTATGCCACCTCGCTGGTCTATAGCTCGAATGGCGAAACCGGGCGCAATCTCGACCTCAACCAGATACGCTTTGTCGAAATGCCGTGGTTCCTGTTGCACGATAACCCTACCGTAATGGCCTACCCCCGTCCCGCCAATCCGATGCGCATTGAGCTGGAACGCTTTTACGCACTCGGCATCGACGCTTACCGGCTCGCCGTGCGGATGTTGACGGGCGTTAAACCGGTGGAGCCGCTCGACGGCGTGACCGGCCAGATCACCCTGGATGGGCAACAATACACCCGCGAACTGACGGCGGCGCAATTCCACCGGGGCGAGGCCGTCGCCACCCGTGCCGCACCTTGACGACGGCGCGCGCGCCGAGCAACTGGCCGCAGCATACCTGCAACGCCACGGCCTAACCGTGGTGGCGCGCAACTTCCGCTGCCGCGCGGGAGAAATCGACCTGATCCTGCGCGACGGCGCTACGCTGGTCTTCGCCGAAGTCCGGCTGCGCAAGAACGGCGCGTTCGGCGGCGCAGCCGCCAGCATCACGCCGCACAAGCAGCATAAATTGCGGCTTGCCGCCCAGTATTACCTGCAAACCTTGCCGACGGAGCCGCCTTGCCGCTTCGATGCGCTGCTGCTCGACCGGCTGGACGAAAACGCGGTGGAATGGGTAAAAAACGTGATTGGCGGGTAGGGGGCAGAGGACAGAAGACAGAAGACAGAAGACAGAAGACAGAAAAACCCACCAAGGCAACGCAGGATGTGCTGACGTATCGCTCGCGAACCTTGGCGGCACATCCTACGAACCGTGGGTTTTCCATGCCGAGCACAAATTCACCCTAAAATCTATCTTCTGTCCTCTGTCTTCTGTCTTCTGATGCCGTCTTCTGATGTAAAATATCGGGCATGGATATAGTCAACCGCATTAGCCAGCATTTCACCGATAGCGCGCACCTGAAGTATCAGGCTATCGATCTGATTGCCTCCCCCCTCGCCGAAGCAGCCGAGCGCATTGTGCAATGCCTGCTCGCCGACGGAAAAATTCTTGCTTGCGGCAACGGCGGATCGGCCGCCGATGCCCAGCACTTTTCGGCGGAAATGCTTAACCGCTTCGAAATGGAGCGCCCCGGACTCGCCGCGTTCACGTTGACCACCGACGCCTCGACCCTGACCTCAATCGCCAACGATTTCGATTTCGACCAGGTGTTTTCCAAGCAAGTGCGCGCGCTGGGGCATTCCCAGGATTTATTGCTGGCAATTTCCACCAGCGGCAATTCGCGCAACGTGGTCGCGGCGGTCCAGGCCGCCCACGAACGCGGCTTGGGCGTCATCGCGCTGACCGGCAACGGCGGCGGGAAAATAGCGGAAATCCTGGAACCCGGCGACATCCATATTTGCGCGCCGGGAGACCGCACCGCCCACATCCAGGAAATTCACATTACTGCCATCCACTGCCTGTGCGATGCGGTGGATTGCCTACTTTTAGGAGTCGAAGAATGAAAAAGCTCGGATTGACCGCATTGCTGGTTTTGCTCCCCACCCTGCAAGGATGCTTCCCCATAGCCGCCACCGGCGTTGGCGTCGGCGTAGCGCTGGTGGACGACCGACGCACCTCGGGCGCCTATATCGAGGACGAAGGCATAGAATTAAAAGCCTTTCACCGTCTGAGCGAAAGATTCGACATGAGCGCGCACTTCAACGTCACCAGTTACAATCGCCAAGTGCTGCTGACCGGAGAAGTAGCCGATCAGGCGGCAAAAGAGGAAGCCGAGAAAATCGTGCGCGGCATCCCCAACGTGAAAAAAGTCTACAACGAACTGACCGTAGGCGGCATGAGCGCGCTGGCTGAGCGTAGCAACGACACCTACATCACCTCCAAGGTGAAAATGCGCTTCGTCGATGCCAACAAGTTTTCGATCACTTACGTCAGAGTCGTCACCGAAGGCGGCGTGGTTTACCTCTTGGGCATGGTCACCCGCCGCGAAGCCGACGACGCAGTGGAAATCGCCCGCACCACCACCGGCGTGCGCAAAGTAGTGAAGCTGTTTGGATATATCGACGAAAAGAGCGATGCCGGAAATGTTAAAGACAAAAATGACGCCGGAACCCTTAAAGGTAAAAACGATGCAGGAACGGATAAGGACAAAAACGATGCCGGAACGGTTAAAGAGAAAAGCAGTGTCGGAGATGTTAAAGACAAAGGCGATGTCGGATATATTTGACGACCAGTGATGCTCCCTCCCCCGGCTTTCGAATCCAAACTGTGCGATTCCAGCGAACTGGCGCAGCGCGTCGCCGACTTGCCGCGCCCGCTGGTGTTCACCAACGGCTGCTTCGACATTCTCCACCGGGGCCACGTCACCTACCTGGCGCAAGCGCGCGCGCTGGGCGCCGGCCTCTTGGTGGGCGTGAACAGCGACGATTCGGTGAAACGCCTCGGCAAGGGCATCGACCGCCCGATCAACCGCCTGCAAGACCGCATGGCGCTGCTGGCGGCGCTGGAAAGCGTATCGCTGGTCACAGGCTTCGATGCCGACACCCCGCTCGAACTAATCCTGCTGGCCAAGCCGGACATCCTGGTCAAAGGCGGCGACTGGGCGCTGGATGCCATCGTCGGCGCGCGCGAAGTGCAAAACTGGGGCGGAAAGGTATATTCCATCCCGTTTCGCTTCGAGCTATCGACCAGCGCGACGCTGGAAAAAATTCGTGACCGGGGAGGGTGAGGGGCGACACGCGACAGATGCGCCTCGTTCCTCGGCACATCCTACGAGCCATGCGAAAAGACAACACAAAGCCCTGACACTTGCGTGACAATAGGCAGGAACCACAACCCTCCATGCTCCCCCCCGACTTTCTCTCCGCCCTCGAAACCCTGCTCGGCAAGGACAACCTCCTCACCGACCCGGTGGATTGTTACGCCTACAGCTACGACAACAGCCGCAAATTCTTCCAGCCGCAGGCGGTGGCCTTCACGCTCAACACCCTCCAGGTGCAGGAAACCGTCAAACTGTGCAACACCCATAAAATCCCGCTCACCCCTCGCGGGCGTGGCACCGGCACCTCCGGCGGCAGCCTCCCGGAACGCGGCGGCGTCGCACTCTCGCTGGAACGCATGCGCCGCATTGTCAAGATCGACCCGGCCAACCGCGTGATCGTCGCTGAGCCGGGCGTACTCAATCAGGAAATCCAGGCTGCCGCCAAACAGCACGGCTTCTTCTGGCCGCCCGACCCCTCCAGTTCGGCCTATTGCAGCATAGGCGGCAACCTCGCCACCTGCGCGGGCGGCCCCCACGCGGTCAAATACGGCGTCACGCGCGACCATGTGCTGGGGCTGCAAGCCGTCACCGGCAGCGGCGAACTGATAAAAACCGGCTGCTACACTACCAAAGGCGTGGTCGGCTACGACCTGACGCGCCTGATTATCGGCTCGGAAGGCACCCTGGCGGTGATCGTCGAAGCCACCCTGAAACTCACCCCGCTGCCGCAAGCCATCGGCGGCCTGACCGCGCATTACCGCGACATCGACAGTTGCGCCCAGGCCATCGCCGCGATCATGGCGCAACCGCTGATCCCCAGCGCCCTGGAATTCCTCGACGACGCCTCGCTCAACCTGATCCGCGCCAAACACCCCGGCATGATGCCCGACGACACCCGCGCGATGCTGATGATAGAAGTGGACGGCGCAGCAACGGAAATCCCCGGCGCCACCGAACGCATCCTACAAGCCTGCCAAAACCCCGGCCTGATCCAGGCCGCCGCAGTGGCCGACACCCAATCGCTATGGGCGGCGCGCAAAGCGTTGTCGCCGCTGCTGCGCGACATCGCCCCGCGCAAAATCAACGAAGACATCGTCGTGCCGGTGTCGCGCCTGCCGGAATTGCTCAACGGCTTGCGCGAATTGAGCACTAAACACCGCATCGCCAACGCCAATTTCGGCCACGCCGGCAACGGCAACATCCACGTCAACCTGCTCGTCCACCCCGACGACGCCGACGAAATGCAGCGCGCCGAAACCTGCCTGAGCGAAGTCTTCGACTTGGTGCTACGCCTCGGCGGCACCCTCTCCGGCGAACACGGCGTAGGCCGCGAAAAACGTCCCTACGTCACCCGTGAAATCGACCCCGCCACGCTGGACTTGATGCGTAACATCAAGCGGGTGTTCGATCCCAGCAACATTCTTAATCCGGGGAAGCTGTTTCCCGACTTAGCACCCTTAACAATACCTCTCAAAAAATCGTAACTACTCATGTACAACATAATGTGGTTTTACTTATCTGCCAGCACAACATTTAGTGTTTCCATGCCTGAAAAATGATCAAAAATCGCCAATTTTATGTAATTTTCGGCAATATAAAATATGCAATTCTTTTGAATTCATGATGTTACAAGGTTTCCACCTACCTGAGTAGTTACAAAAAATCAAGCAAAAATCACATGAATAATTCGCCGGGCTGAACTTACGCCGCCCAACGAACACCAGATATTGCCGACGGATTACACCATTTTGCGTAGTGGCGGAGCGGAATACGGATTTTCGGGGATTTGAACGAAATGATTGGTATTGACTATAGGAACAGGGTCAAGGATACTTCGAACCGTGCGTTTGAATTTCCTATGTGCGACACGAGGTCGCTTGTAAAGTTGTTTCCGCTGTCAAAAGAAGGCACCCCCCGTGTCACCGGGTGAATCTAGCCGGGTAGGGTGAGCACGCTTTTGTGCCCACGCGATCAGTGGCGGATGTGTCCCACCAAGTCGGGGTTTTAATGACCGCATCGCGTGGGCACAAAAAACGTGCCCACCCTACCTCGTCGCGATGCGCTTCGATCCGCACCAGTGCTTAATCTACGGCATATTCTTCGCAAATAATGTAAAGACTTGGCCGATAAGTTACTGCCCACGAAACGCACGAAAAGATTCAAGGTCGGCGACGCCTACCTGGCGGGCGAATCGCACAGCTATTGCAATAAATTGATTTGTTTCGTGTTTTTCCGGGGCGACCGGATGAAATGCCCGCATCAGGCGGGACAGGTCGCGCGGATCAAATAGTTAGGCTTCACCAGTCTGTCGGCGCAATTGCCGTGCGCGCCTGCTTCGTATTGGCGCACCAGCCATCCCCCGATATATAACCGCCAGGCGGTGACTTCCTGGCGATAGGCTTCGCTTTCGTCGTATAGCCCTTCCTCGTCGAAACGTTCGCGGTTGATTGCATAGTTGTGATAGTAGTAACAATGCTTGCCCTGGCTGTCGAAGCCCTTAATCCGTAGTGCGCAGGCCGATTTATCCTCAAACTTTTCCAGTGCCACGGGAGGAACCAGGGCGGGTACGGATTCCATGGGCAGGCCGGTTTTCCAGTCGTGTGCCAACATGCTGAAATATCCTTAATCCTAAGCCGGACAATTGCCGGAACCAAACAGACATTTGAGAGAGGATTTACAGGATGAACAGGATAGAAAACCCATCTTAGTAAATCCTGTTCATCCGGTCCTTGTTTTTTTGTGGAAAGCCGCTCCAGTGCTTGATCTACGATATGTTCTTGTCACCAATTGCTTGTGACTTGGCAAGTAAGTGACTGCCGGATGAGCCGAGGGTAGGGTGGATAAGCGAAGCGCATCCACCGAACGGCGCCCCGGAATGTTCAGGTGGATGCGCTTCGCTTATCCACCCTACTTGTTCAAATGGCGTAACCGTAAGACTTGATGATCGCCTTGGCCTTGTCGCCCTTCAGGTACTTCATCAGCGCATCGGCGGCGGCATTGCCCTTGCCCGTGGCGAGTATCAGCGCATCCTGGCGAATCTGGTTGTGCAGTTGACCCGGCACAATCCAGACCGAACCACCGGCGATTTTGCCATCCTTCATCACCTGGGACAGCGCCACGAAGCCCAATTCGGCATTGCCGGTCATGATGAACTGATAGGTTTGCGCGATGTTTTCGCCCTGCACGAACTTGGGTGCGACGGCATCAAGCAACCCCATGCCGGTCAGCACCTCCATGGCGGCTTTGCCGTAAGGCGCGAGTTTGGGGTTGGCGAGGGCGAGCTTGTTAAACGCGCCATGCTTCAGCACTTCGCCTTTGGCATCGACATAATCCGCCTTGGCCGACCATAGCACCAAGGAGCCTATGGCATAAGTGAAGCGCGAGCCGGGAACGCCTATCCCTTCCTGTTCCAACTTCGCAGGCGTTTCATCGTCGGCCGCCAACAGCATCTGGAACGGCGCGCCGTTCTTGATCTGAGCGTAAAACTTGCCGGTGGAGCCGAACGCCAGCTTGGCCTGATGGCCGGTGTCCCTGGCGAATTCGGCGGCGATGGCGTTCATCGGTGCGGTGAAATTGGCGGCCACCGCGACATTGACCTCGCCGGCACGGGCGGAAAAAGCGCACATCAGCACAAACAGCGTGGCGAACAGTCGGATCGGTTTCATTGCTATGCTCCATAGTTTAAAGATGAGAAAAAAGTTCAGGCGACGCCCGCCATGGTGAGAGTCCCGCCATGGCGAGTGTTGCGATGAATGCCAAGAGGCATATGCATAAAACGCAGGGTAAATTTGTTCTAAAAATTCATGTGAAAAATCAATGATGTAAAATATTCATGAATCCTAAGCACACTTAGCGCGACTCCGCTCGTCTCCGCTCGTCTCCGCTCGACTCCGCTCGACGCTGCTCGACTCATGGCGGCAACCCATAAAGACAAAACCTTTTTCACCGCAGAGGACGCGGAGGACGCAGAGGAAGAGCATGAGGGTTTTCCTCTGCGTCCTCCGCGTCCTCTGCGGTGAATCGGTTTTTTTCCGTGCCGAGAACAAATTTACCCTGGCGTAAAACGCCTCAGACGGTGACGCCGACAATCACGCTGTTCGCTTTGAACACCGCGCAAGCGCGGGCGCCTTCGGCCAATCCGAGGGTGTTGACGCTTTCGTTGGTAATCGTCGCGGTGACGATGTCGCCGCTTGCCAGCTCGATCTGCACTTCGCTGTTCACCGCGCCTTCAACCAGCTTGGCGATGGTTCCGCACAGGCGGTTGCGGGTCGAAAGGCGGATAGTGGGGTCGTCCGGGGTGACGATGATCCACGGCGCTTTGACCAAAGCCCAGGCTTCCCCGCCAACCTTCAGGCCGAGCTGCCCGACGCTCTCGTGGGTGATGACGGCAACGATCTTGCCCTTGCCGTTCAGATCGATATCGACTTCGGCATTGATCGGACCGGTTTGAATCGCGCTGACCCGACCGCAGAACTGGTTTCTTGCACTGGTTTTCATGACGACCTCCAAAATAGGCTATATTTTGTCGAATATAGCGATTGACGAACAAACTTCCGAAAGCACAGCAGCAAAGGCCGTGCCAGCGGCATTAAATATCCTCCATCGCGCCGCCAAGCGCTGCCTGCGCTGCATAGGCGCTGGTTTCGCTGGCCGGCAAACGAGTGACTCGTAGAGGCAAAACGCACCGATATGTTTCATGGGATATAACCGGCTGCACCAATTGTGTGCGACGGCAACAGGCTTGTCAAGGTGTTGTTGCCAACACACTGGCCGCAACCAAATGGCAAAATCATTTTCTGTTTTCCCGAACATGGGCGTCTTGCGCAGGCGTGGTTTTACCTGCGATAAACGATGCCAATCGGCAAAAAAGTTTTTTCATCTGTGTTGCCATTCCCGTAAAGCGTAAGGCAATGTGCGCTACAATGCCGTGTGGGAATGTAGCTGCCGTAGCCGGAAGGCGGGATAGTCGGCATGTGAACATGCCACATTTATTGCAACCCCCGTCGCCATGAGCTAGGCTCGGCGGGGGGAACAACAGGGAAACAACATGGTTGAGCAGGTTTTTATTAGTTATGCACATGCCGACAATCCGGTCTTCGATGAGGGCACATCGGGCTGGGTGAGCGGCTTCGTCGATAAGCTGCAAAAAGCCATCGCGATGAAATACGGCGGCAGAGAGGTTCGCTGCTGGATGGATTTCCGGCTGGAGCCGCAACGGGCTGTGGACGAGGAATTGCGTCGGCGTATCGTGGAAAGCAAGTGCATCGTCGCCTTCATGTCGCCGTGCTACCTGAACTCCGCGTGGTGCCGCAAGGAAATGGAAACCTTTGTTGAACTGGTGGGCGATGGCAAAGCGAATAACCGGGTGTTCCTGGTGGAAATTTTGCCGACCGACAGGACGCAATGGCATTCCGGCATCCAGTCCATCGGCGAGGTTAAGTTGTGGTGCAACGGACTGGAACAGCCGGAAGCCATGACTCTGGGTTGGCCGACGCCGAATTACAAGGCGGATAAGGACTACTGGAAACAACTCAACCGCTTGGCAGACATCCTCGCCCGGCAAATGCAAAACCTGCCGCCTACCCCGCCAGCCGAAGTCACCCCAGCTATTCCGCCACCGGTATCGGCAGCGCCCGCCGCCAAGATCGTATGGATCGCCAACCCCACCGACGACATGCTGGAGCAGCGCGAAACCCTGGTCGCGATGCTGCAAGACCTCGGGCATCGCGTGTTGCCCGCCGACAGCTATCCGCACCGGCAGGCAGAATACCGGCAGGCATTGGACGGCGACCTGAAACAAGCCGATCTGCTGGTGCAGTTGCTCGGTCGCCTGCCCGGACGCAAGCCCACCTGGAGCGATGCGCGCTTCGTTCAGTTGCAGGCGGAGGCTGCGAGCGCCGAGGCGCAACGCCGCAATCTGCCGCTACGGCTGTGGCGTTTGCCGGAGATCGACCTGGATGCCGTCGCCGACCCCGTCTACCGCGCGTTGTTGCAACGCGCCGCCGCCTACGACTGGGATGCGTTTCAGCAGCAACTGGCCGATTTCTTGGCGGATCAGCCACTGCCGCCCGCCCGCAGCCCTCTCGGCGTAGTCATCAACGCCGACAAACCCGACCGCGCACTGGGCAAGCGGGTGCAGGACATGCTGGGCGAACTGGAAGTCGATGCCACATTGGCCGCCGAACCGTTGCCCACCCAATTGCCGGCGGAGTATCGCAAACATCTGGAAGCGCAATTGGACGACAGCCAGGGCGTACTGATCGTCTACGGCGCCGCGCCGCCCAGTTGGGTGCAGGCGCAGCACGCCCACGCGCGCAAGGTGCTGGCACTCAAGCGTAGCGGCGTCTGGGGCGCGCTGCTCGACGGTCCGCCGGAGCACAAGCCCGACCACGGCATCAGCGCCCGCAACCTGATGCTGCTCAATTGCCGCCAGGGCGTTGCCGCCGGCGTCTTGCAGGAATTCGTCGCGAAGCTGGGGCAGGGAGGCGCGCGTGTTTGATTACCGCGAAGTCACCGCGCCCTATCCCGGACTGCGCCCGTTCGAGCCGTTCGAGAGCGAAATCTTTTTCGGGCGCGAAGGCCATACCGACCGCCTGCTGGAAATCCTGCAACGGGAACGCTTCCTCGCCGTGATCGGTCCGTCCGGCTGCGGCAAATCCAGCCTGGTGCGCGCCGGGCTGTTGCCGGGGATCGCTTCCGGTGCATTGGGCAGCGGCAGCGCCTGGCGCATCGCGATCCTGCGCCCCGGCAGCCAGCCGGTGCTAGCGCTGGCGCAAGCGCTGCTGGGGCGCGATGCGTTGGGGCGGGAACTGGTGGGCGAAGCGCGCCTGCCGCAGGACGCCGAGGATGTCACCGCCGATGTCGCGCTGGTGGCTGCGGAATTGCGCCGTGACGCGCAAGGCTTGGCTGGTTTGGTGCAAAGCGCTTACGCGCGTCTGCCGCAAGGCGCAGACCCCTTCAACCTGCTGCTGCTGGTGGACCAGTTCGAGGAACTCTACACCTACGCCGACGCGCGGGACGCCCAGCCCGACGAAACGAATACTACACCCGACACCGATACGCCCGACGAGCCGCAAGCTTTCGTCGATCTGCTGTTGGCTGCCCGCGTTGATCCGCACATTTACGTGGCGCTGACCATGCGCAGTGATTTCCTCGGGAACTGCGTGCGCTTCCTCGAACTGCCGGAAGCGATCAACCGCGCCCAATACCTCACCCCGCGCCTCAACCCGGAAGAAATGCGCCGCGCCATCGCCGGCCCGGCGCGGGTGTTCGGCGGCGATGTGGACGACGCGCTGGTAGGCGAACTGATAACCGCCGTCAGCCGGGATTCCGACCAATTGCCGCTGCTACAACACGCCCTGGCGCGCATGTGGCGCGTGGCGGAGCAGCTGAACCCCGATGCGCCGCTGATAGACGAAAGCTGCGTGGCAGCCGTGGGCGGCGTTGCCGAAGCGCTGAACCGTCATGCCGACGAAGTGCTGGCCGCGCTTACAGCCGGGCAACAGGCGCTGGCCGCAATCCTGTTCCGCGCGATCACTGAGCGCCGCGACGGCGGCCAGGAAGTGCGCCGCCCGCAGTCGCTTGCGGCCATCGCCGCGTGGGGCGGCGTGGCGGCGGACGACCTGAAACCAGTGATACGCGCGTTTGCCGCGCCGGAAGTAAGTTTCCTGCACCATGGACGTGATTTGACGGACAGTAGCGTGATCGACCTGACCCACGAAGCGCTGATGCGCCAGTGGCATAGGCTCCAGCGCTGGGTGGAGGATGAATCCCGGCACGGCCAAGGCTACCGCCACTGGTCGCAACGCGCGCTCGAAGAGCGCAACGGCGGCCTGCTGAGCGGGGGCGAATTGGCGCGGGCGTTGGAGTGGTGGCCCCCCGGTGCGGAAAACGCAATCTGGCAACCCACCCCCAACTGGGCGGCGCGCTACAGCGAATTCCAGGGCGCGGCATTGGCCGAAGAATTTGAGCGGATACGCCGGTTTCTGTGCGACAGCCGCGACGAAGAACAACGTCGGCAAGAACAGGAACAAAAACGCCTGGAGCAGGAAGCCGCAGCCGAACGGCAACGCGCCGACCAGCAACGGCAACTGGCGCAAGCCGCCGGCATTAGCGCGGGGCGCGCCAAGCGCTGGACCAAAATCGCGGCAGTGGTCGCGGTGCTCGCCGTTTTTTCTGCGGGTGTTGCATATTCCTTCAAGCAGCAGGCGCAGATCGCCGAACGGCAGCGCACCGCCAGTTTGTTCGATTCCCAGATCACCCACGCCAGCCTGTTGGCGCGCGGGGAGGACTACGCCGAAGCGCGCCGGGTGCTGGCCGACAGCGTTAAATTGGATGCCGACATCCCGTCCGCGCGCCGTCACGCCCGCAACCTGCTGGCGGGTTACGTCGAAATGATGGGCGGACAGGCCGAGCAGGTGTATACCGGTGCCGGTGCTGCCTTGGTAGGGGGGGCGGCGTTGAGCCCCGACGGCAAGCTGCTTGCCGCAGCCGGGGAGCGTGGCACGCTGGTGCTGTTCGACGCCACCAGCGGAAAGCTGCTGTTGCGGCTAGAAGGGCATGATGCCAACGCAGGGCAAGTGGGCGCCGTATTCTCCGTGGTGTTCGATCATCGGGGGCGCTGGCTGTTCAGCTGCGGCGAGGATGGTCGCATTATCCGCTGGTCGTTGCCGACGGGAGAAAAGCTGAGCGAGTGGCAAGCGCCGGATGCGGTGCAAGCGCTGGCGCTCAGCCCGGACGGAGCGACGCTGGCGAGCGGCGGCAAGGATGGTCGTATCAGCCTGTGGTCGGTGGCAGATGGGAAAACGCTACGGATACTGAAGGGGCATACCGACGCTATCGCCCAGCTCAACGGTCTGGCTTTTTCGCCGGACGGCAGCCGCCTGGCCAGCGCTTCTTACGACAAGACCGCGCGCATCTGGGATAGTCAGAAGGGCGAGACGCTGCTCACACTAAAGGGGCACAGCGAAAATGTTGATGCTGTTGCGTTCAGCCCGGACGGCAAACGGCTCGCGACGGCAAGCGACGACAAGCAGGTGATGCTGTGGGACGCAGCAACCGGCAACTTGCTGCGCGCATTGCGCGGCCACTCGAACATGGTGTTTGGCGTCGCGTTCAGCACCGACGGACGCCGGATAGTGTCTGTGTCGCGCGACAGAACGCTATGCCTGCGGGACGCGGACAGCGGCATCACGATGCGAGTCTATCAGGGACATGAAGGCGGCCTCTTATCCATGACCGTGCGCGGCGACCGCATCTATACCGCCGCCAACGATGGCACGGTGCGGCGCTGGCAACTGACCGCCCCGGAACTGTGGGAGACGGGCGGTTCACCTCAAGCGACGGCGATTTCGCCCGATGGAACAAAAGTGGCGCTTGGAATGAGGGACGGCACATTGCGACTGTATGCCCTGCCCGGCGGCAACCTCCTCGCCGAGCAGGCGCGGGCGCACGAAAAGCTCAGCATCAACCGCATTGCGTTCAACCGCGACGGCAGCTTGATCGCCACGGCGGGGATGGATAACAACGCCAAGCTGTGGCGGGTCGCTGCGGATGGCGGGCTGACACTGTTGCACACCCTGGAAGGGCACACCAATGCTGTTTATGCTGTCGCGTTCTCCCCGGATGACCGCCGTCTCGCGACCGCTGGTTATGACGGCAAGATCGGCCTGTTCGATGTGGTCAACGGCCAGGGAAGCTTGTTCCCTGCGCATCAGGGCAATGTTGCCAGCATCGCCTTCAACCGCGACCATCTGTTGAGTGCCGGAATTGAGGATCGCCGTCTGCGCCTGTGGGACAGCCTTGCTCCCGGTAGCCCACCCCAGAAAATCGGGTTAGCCCAGGACAATCTGCTGTGGGCCAGCCTCAGCCCCGGTGGCCTTGAGGCCGCCGCCGTGGGGCGCGATCAGGTCGTGACGCTCTACAACCTCGCCAACCCCGGATCGCCGCGCCGCTTGGTGGGACACGAGAACACAGTCTACCGCGCGATCTACAGCCCGGACGGACGCCAGCTCGCCACCGTGAGTATGGATATGACCGTCCGCCTGTGGGATTTGGACAGCCAGCGCCTGTTGTTCATGCTACGCCTGCCGACGGAAATGCAGCATCCCAGCCCCTTATGGGACTTCGACTTCCGCTGCACCGCCGCCGGCGACTGCTGGATCGCCGTGCCGCTCACCGTGGGGCGTCTGGCGCTCTACCGCCTGCCCTACGAACATCCGCCCGCACCGCCCGCGAGCAACCCATAGACAGCGTCGAAAATGCCATAATTCGCGCGCTGCGGCAATAGGCGCGCGGCTGTTTGTAATGCTTGGGGCGCGTGGTATATTTATCCGATTATTTTATTTGGGAATGCGACCTCAAAATGCAGGAAACCGATAGCATGATGACGGATGACGACACTGATCGCATGATTGAGGCGCTCGGCAAGCAGATCAGCAGATTGGGCGAAAAATTCGGCGGTTACGCCGAAGGGCTGGCCTTGCCCTCCATGGAAAAAACGCTTCGGCAGCGCTTCGGCATCGAAGTGATCTGCCCTAGTGTGCGTGTCAGCAAGGGGGGTGAACATCTGGGGATAGATGTGCTGGCTTACGCCAACGGCGGCCTCAATCAAGCGTATGTAGTGGAAGTCAAAAGCCATCCCCGAGAAGAATCCATTATTCAAATAAAAAACCTGTGAGGGGTGAGGCGGGGCATCGCTGGGTTGTCGGAATTTATCGTTTTTCGACAAAAACTTAACACGGGTTTTTGGGCGTTCTCTAAAATTCAGGGTCAAGTTTCCCCGTTCATGGTTCGACAGAGCTGTACCACGAACGGGGAAGTCTGCCCTTGCGATTCCCTCACCTCACCCCTCCTCACCCCTCACTCCTGAGCCATTTGCGTTGCGCTGCAGCCCTTGCGTAGCAAGGGCTGGCAACGAAAAATCAATGGCTTATAATCCATCGTAAATGCCATGGTAAGAATTTCCACCCCAAGCCGCGCAGCACTCCGGAAAACCCATAAAAACACATGCAACCAATTGTAATATATGAGATAACGAAAGAATTCCAACCATTGATTGAGGACGAGCGCCATGGCAAGTCTCCCGCAAGCCAACCTGTTTTCTTGGGACGATCTGGATGCCTGCTGTTCTGACCTGG
>JBAYVP010000017.1:0-32328 GCA_041674485.1 Sulfuricellaceae bacterium | reverse complement strand
GGGTCAAGGGCAGGCAGCGGCCTTATGCTGCCTGGCGAAGCGCACCCTTGACGCGGCGAAGGGGTAATACGATGGTGCATGGTTGTAAGTGCGGCACTTTCGCGCTTACAACCATGCAGACTGAGCTTGTTTTGAATATTTGCCATCACCGAACATGATTATCAGTCCATCAATTTAGCTGACCAGACTCACTCTAATTGCGTAATTTGACGTATCGCTTCCATCGCCTGCCTTCCAGATGAATATTCGTGATAATCGTACGCTGTTAAACCACATCGCATTTCGCGAGACGCAGCAAAATCGGTTAATTCTGGTGAGGCAAGGTATATTTGGCGTTGTGTAGGGATAGTCTCATTTATGCGTCAACTTGGTCTTTTCCGGTTTCCATAAACTCATTTCCACAACATCGGCATATCCATACCCGGCGCCAGCCTTAACAAGGCTTCCATGCCCTGCACAGCGCGGCTGCGCCAGCCTTTACCGCGCGACAGAGCATCCTGCCAAGCCGCGTTAAAAATATTACTTTGGCCGGTATTGGCAAAATAGTCGATCAAGCTGGCCGCCTGCAACAAATCTTTGGTTGACTTGGTGCGCTCAGTAATGGGGCGCTCACCGAATACGATCAACTTATGAACCGCGTAGCGTTCCGGTGCAGGCAAATTCACGACACAAGCGCCCATCCGGCTGATAACACACCCCTGAGTAGTATCCTGCAAGGAAAATTCCATGAATTTGAGCGGTTCGAGGGCGAGGTTGAGTTCAGGCATATTGACGGGTTTCCCGCTACGAGTGGCGCTGGTGACGAAATCCAGACGCAATTCCTGATCTGCCGGGTTGCGGTATTGCGTTCCGGCTTTTCCATTATGCCTTGCGCGGGGGAAATTGTCCGGATTGGATTGTTCCCAGCGGGATGCAATGCAAGGCGCAAATTGTGCCACGTGGTTATTCTCACGCAAGCAATTTGCAACGCGGCAGTGCGCCCGCTGGGGGCAATCAAACCGGACAATTTCCCCCGCGCAAGGCATAAATTGCGCAATAGGTAGCAAGCCCATTTCAAGTGACTCCAATGCGGAATGCACGTCAATACGCAAATCCGCCGGCAACGCAACGGAGATGTTTTTGCCGGCATGGGCAAAATCCACGTCCAATGTGGCCGCCCCATCATTCCAGCGCACCCCCACAGATTTCCCATCGCCAAAAAAGCATGGGTGCCGATCAGCACTCCGCCCGCACGAAAAAAGCCATATTCGGACAATCGTTTAATCATGCGAAAGTGCTTTGGTGCAGTAGCTACGCATCCCAGCACCAAAGCGGCTTGCGATTGAGGAACCAAAGGCTTGCTCAGGCGTATCTTGTCGAATCGCTGAACCAGGGTGCGCACACGCTCTTCGTTCGGCCCGATATATACCATGCGCACCCGCTGATCCAGATCGCGATAGGCAAAATACCAATATTCCTGGTTTTTCCGGGCCAGTTTTTGAAAACTACCGGTAAGTCCGGCTAACGCATTATTCAACTCGAAAGAACGCGCTTGCTCGAAAATTTCAGCATAGGCGGTTTGGGCTGACAGCGGAAGTTCGGTATATCGCATGAGCTATGATTTCTGACGAGGTTGCTAAACATTATAAAGATACGTTTAGCAAGCTCCAACCCGCATGTCAGAATATCAGCCCCTCTTCGTCGGCATACCTGCCACAGTCGCGCACCATCTTGCAATCAAAGCCACTCCCTAAGCCGGACTATTGTCGGAACCAAAATATTTACCGCAGAGACGCGGAGGCGCGGAGAAATCACAGAACCTCTGCGTCTGAAGCGCCTCTGCGAGGAAAATAAGTTTAGCCGAAGAACCGCACCGGTGCGTAGTCTACGACTAAACCAGAATCAGTTCTGCCAAACCAGCATAATTCCTGGCGCTCGAATACCCGGCTTCATCAACATAACCGCCACCGGGTGTTTACTTGGCGCGGCGCACCGACGCTGCATTCCCACGCAACGCGTGTGTAATGAAGCAATATTTCACTTGATTTTTGAGTGTGCCCACCTAAACAAAAGCACCATGCTCCGGGTCTACCGAGAGCAAATCCATGATAGCCAAGTTTTTGCCATGCGTGACGCAGTGGTGCGTGCATTCTTGTGAAGGGTCAAGCCCGAACAGGCGTTGCCGGTTCTCATCGGAAAACCAGAAGTCGCGGAAGCTGCGGTCTTTGATCGAACCCAGCGTACCGGATGCCGTGAATGCTTTATCCTGGCAGGCGTACACCTTGCAGTCGGCGCCGATGACGGTAAGGAACATCAGGTACGGGCACAGGGTGTAGTTCTTCTGGAAACGATCATCCAGATCGTGATAGTGGTTGACCACGGCAAAACGATCGTCCGCCAAATCGCGCGCCTGCTCAATCTGAGCCGTCACGACATCACGGATGCGCGCGTGATAAGCGTTGTTCTCCGCGCCGGAATTGCTCACCACGACGCCGGAAAATTTTACATGGTTGACGCCGGCATCTTTCAGCAACGCACAAGCGTCATAGAGATGAGTACAGTTGGTTTCATCGACAATAAAGCTCACGCCCAGCACGCACTTTGAACCGCGCGCGGTGAAATCGCGTATATTGCGCAACAAGTCTGAAAACTCGCCTTCCCGGACACCCCGCGATTTGGCGAAACTGGCGTCATCCCATGCATCGGTGGATATGCGCACCCATGTGCCGTATTCAGCAAAGGCATCGGCTACTTTGCCTTTGAGGTTGGCGCCGTTGCTCAGGGCGGCGACACGCACGCCCCCCGCTTTGAGCCGCCTGACCACTTCGGGCAACGGCTTGTAGAGCAGCGGTTCTCCGCCGCCGGAGAAGGTGACCGCCTTTACGCCCATGGCAATAACGTCATCCACGATTTCGAACATTTTGGCTTCGGGTATTTTGTCCTGGTAGTCAATGTCCTCACCCAGTTGCAGGTTGTCGACACGATAGGCGCAGTACCAGCAATTGTGGTTGCAGTGGTTAATGGGTTTGATGCGGATATGCACCGGCGCCACAACACGCTGCTCACGTAGCGCCTCAAGGTGGTCGGCGTAACGTAAAAACTTAAGGTTGCTATAAAGTTGGGCCATTGGCAAGCCCTCCTGAAGGAAGATTCGCAATGCGATTCAAAAATCGCTCAGTAGTTTCTGCAATTTGTTGCGGCATTAGCCCGTTAACCTCGAACAAGTCATTCTGAGCGCCATAATGCTGTGAAAAGGCATCCGCCAACCCGATGCGCTTCACCGGCGGAATGGTTGTCAGGTTATCGATCAGCGCTTCTATAATTGCCGAACCGAAACCGCCTACGCAAGAGTGCTCTTCCACGGTGACAATGGCCTTGGCCTGCGCCGCGTAAGACAAAAGGGCGGGTGCGTCCAACGGCTTGATCGTGTGGAAGTGCAGAATCGTGCTGTCGATGCCCTTAGCGATCAAGGATTCCGCCGCTGCCAAGGTATGGGTTGTCATGACCCCGGTGGTGACAAAAAGCACATAATCGGCTGCGGACGCTTTGCGCATGGGGATTGCTTTACCGATAGCGAAACTGTTTTCTTCCTTGCTGATTATCTTATCCCCCCCTTTTGCCAAACGGATATAGATAGGGTCCGGCCAATCCAGCGATTGCACCATCAAGCGACGCATTTCGTCGGCATCGCTTACTGCCATTACGGTCATGTTGGGCAGCACCCTCATCAGCGCAAAATCGTCCACTGCAAGATGAGTTGGTCCGAGGGGGGCATAGACCACGCCACCACCATTGCCGATCAGGCGCACAGGCAGGCGATGCAAGCACAGGTCCAGGGCAACTTGCTCGAAACCACGCCGCGTAATGAAGGTGGCAATCGTGTTGACGTAGGGTATAAAGCCATCCATCGCCAAACCCGCCGCCATGCCGATCACGTTGGCCTCGGAAATGCCTTCCATGAAGTAGCGCTCGGGGAATTCTTTTTTCATCCCAGCCAACACCCCCGGACCTAGGTCGGATCCGATGAAAACTACGCGAGGGTCGCGTTTGGCCAACAGGTGAACGGTGTCCAGGCAAACTTTACGCATGATAGCTATCCAATGCGGAGATCATGTTGGAAATTTCTTCCGATCCGATTTTAGCCTTGTGGTGCCAGTCGGGATTATTTTCCGCGAAGGGGATCCCCTTGCCTTTGGTTGTATGGCAGATTACGGCGTTTGGCTTGCCCGCGGCAAGGGGAAGGGCGGTCAGCACGCCGCGCAACGCGCCGACGTCATGACCGTCAACCTCGGTGGCGGCGAAACCGAAGCTGCGCCACTTGTCCAGCAATGGTTCCAAATCCTGAATATCCTTGGTCGGACCACTCGCCTGGATTTTATTGTAGTCCACTAGAACGGTGAAACTGTCGAGGCCATGTTTGCCGGCGCTCAAGGCCGCTTCCCAAACGGAACCCTCATTGATTTCGCCGTCGCCGACAATGACGAATACGCGGCTGTCGCGTTTTTCAATCCGGGCGGCAAGCGCCATGCCCAAGCCGATAGACATTCCATGCCCTAAAGACCCCGTGGAGGCTTCCACTCCGGGAATTTTCCCGGCTTCCGGATGCCCCCCGAGAATGGAATCGCGCTTACAAAAAGTGTCCAGCGTTTCCAATGGGAAGTAATTTTTATCCGCAAGAATGGCATAGAGGCCAAGGCAACCGTGACCTTTACTCAAAATGCAACGATCACGATTTTTCCACGTTGGGTTTTGTGGCTGGAAGCGCAGGACATCGTCGTACAGCACCCGCAATATTTCAATCAAAGACATGGCAGGCCCCAAATGTCCCCGCCCTCCGCCAGCCAGACCGCGAATCACAAGTTTTCTTAAGTAAATCGAACGTTCGTCAAGGGGCATGTTTCTTCCAATTCTATAGCGACTCCATCAATACTGCAGCAAGCTTAACAGTTGGCGCTTTGCGAGCGAGTGACCACACCTGCCACTTCCGCATCCGGCAAGGTTCAGAAGCCTTCTGCCACAATCTGTTGTTCATGCGACAGATGCACACTATCTTGTGCTTTAGTTGACACCCAGATTTTGAGTCTATCCTTCCAATCCGATGTAATCGGAAGCATCTCAATTCGTTCTTGGAGCGTGGCATCGTCAACGATTTTGTGTTGAAGCATCGTTCCGACAAACGTCCAGTCCTTTTCCCGACCGGCAGCCAGCTTGGATGCTGCGAGATCATGCGGTTCCAGACAATACCCAATCCTAAGATCGGTGGCCTCATTCTGGATTTTGACCACGCGGCCTTCCCAACCGGCAGGGAGGATGGCGGTTTCCGGTCCGACGCCTTGAGCGTAATACCCAAATCGCTCCTCAAATGGCGAGAGTTCTCCAATTGCACCGTCTATCAAGTCGGCAAGGTCTGGACGACGCAATGGGTAAATGTCTGCTTCCATAGATTGCAGCAACGACTCTGGCGCATTCGGAATTGCGCCAAGAATCGACTGACTACCGACAACCATGATCTCGTACTGATCAGTAATCGCCGCAGCAGCGCGAATGATGTGCTCAAGCTCCTTGCGTCGCATGATCGTTATTCCATGCCTTTAGAAAAGCAAAACGTTCCTGATTGGTTAGAATTCCAGAGAACGGGGAGGATTGGCGTAAAGCCGTTGCCCGCTGCGAATCCTCGACGGCGATAGCGAGGGAGGCATCAATACCTTGGTTCATGAGATGCTCCCATTCCTCCAAGTGCGGTTGCGACGCTGCACACACTGTCGTGCGCCACCGTGCGAGCGTTGCCTTAGCTCTAACGAACAGGGTAGGGTTTCGCCTGATTTTCTCTGCAACCAGCCGATGCAACGCTAGGCTACGTTCGTCAATCTCTTGATGCGTTCTCATGGGCGGCTCCTGCGCGTATTCTTAGCCCGATCGAAGGATATTTTGGCATTGAGGCCACAGCTTTGCCGAGGGCAATTCGGGACTTTTCAAGCTGAAGGCTTTTAACTTCTTCTCTGGAGGCGCCTTCCCCGGCAAAAACACGCGCTTGCCATCGCTCCGGCAGAAATTCGTTCAACAATATCAAAGCCCAGCGGATGCCATATAAAGGCGACAAATGTAGCAGACGCTGCTCAAAGCCCTCATCTGCTTGAAATATGGCTATCATTCCCCGGCGAAAGCGACGCTGCTTTTCTTCATCAAGTTCCATGCCGGGGTGGAGAAGAAAATCCGCAGCCAAACGGACGGGATCGTCCCAGCCAAAATATTCAAAATCGATGAAATACATCTGCCCGCCAGCGGTTTTAAGGGCGTTGTGAAAGCCGAAATCCGCTGGAATCAAGCATCGCCGATGTTGGGGAAGCGGCGTGGCAAATGTGGCGCCGTGCGCAAAATTCCGTGCGCTTTCCATGACCGGAGCAAGCTCGTCTACCAGAAAACGCTTAAGCTCAGGTTCTTGAAGGGCAACGGCTGCAAATTTCTCCAGTCGCGAATCGATATGCCGTTCCAGGTACGCACCACACAGGCATGACTCTGTGGCCAGTCCGAATGCCTCCCCGCCGTTGATTTCGGCAACATGGGTTCGGGCGATAAAGTCGATGGCCTGATCCATATCGCTGGGAGTGGGTGGATTAACGGGAAAACCGTCAATCCACTCCAATAATGCCATGCTGCGCGGAATATCGACCCCCAACAGACGGGGCGTGTAAGGATTGCGGTTGGCCTCGTAGTACTTCAGCGCCTTAATTTCCGTGCCAAAACGGTCGCGAGGATCAGACGTTTTGAACGGGTAGCTTTTGAGGATAAAAGTATCGTTACCACATATTGCCTGGAAAACCCGGCTGTTTCGTCCACCGCGACAAAGCTCAAGTCGATCTACCGGGTGGCCGATAAGCGCTTCGGCTATTTTTTTGAAATCAACTTCCAAAAACGAGGCGCTCGATTTCAGACCAACAGGCGCAGATGTGATCCACTTGGGCAAGGGATTCGTGAGGCTCGCCATTGGTGAATAGAATTCTTTTCGTGCCGGGCGGAAAAGAGGGGTTCAAAAAGAGGTCTGCCAGGTCATCAATAAAAATATCGCACTGGAGCGAGGCGATACACGCCACTTTTTCCTCTTGGGTGGCCTTAAAAAAAAGGTGGCTTTCTGGAATGGCATAGATTGCCGGGTCAAAAAAACCTTTGTCGCGCATCCATTGCCGTGCAGCGTCGCGAAGGTTGGTGCGGGTTTCATCGAAATGCCCGAATTCCGTCTTGTGGCTGACGATGAACACTTGTAAGCCTGGGGTGGCGGTGCAACGGCGGAGAAAATGGTCTTCCCCGCTGAATTGCTCGGCAGATGACATGCGAAGCCCATAAACAGTCCCTTGGAGCCGTTGCCACAGAAGCTCCCCGTTTATTTTCCGACGAACGATCTGACGAATGCCTTGTTTGGTTTGTCTTTCATCTACTCCGGTGATTTCCCAGTCCCGCGCCAAATTGGTGAAGCCCCGATCATAGCAGGCAAGCGTATTATCGAAATCAATGCCAATACGCACTATTTGAGCAACGTAGTGATATATTTATAGAGCGCCACCGAGGAAATGGGTTCGCGGTTGCAGACTATCTGCACATCCAACGCCGCTGCGGCGCTACCCATAAAAGCCGCAATCTCGGGGGCAAGCCCGCCGCCCAGGCAAAGCCCCGCAAGGGAAAGGAATGCATCGCCTGCCCCTATTCGGTCCAGCACCTTGGTGGATAAGGCGGGAACCACGAATGTCGAATTTTCTTTTCTGTCGGTCAACAGCGCCCCTTTGGTGCCCTGCGTTACCGCAACATAGGGGACGTTCAAACGTGCGCCGATAGTTTCGATCACCTGATCCAGAGGTGAGTATCGATTGTGGGCCGCCAAACGAATTTCAGGCTCATTCAAGGAAATAAAATCTGCACGGGGATAGCGGTTGATAACATGGTAGCCACGGTTGCCACTGTTGATTTGGGTGTTTACGGCAAGGAAAGGGGAGTGCGCGCAAAGACTGTGAACAATTTTCTCGGAAATAAATCCATTGCCGAAATCAGGAACAATCACCACGTCAAACCCGTCGGCGTGACAGGCCAGCCAATCGCAGACCTGAATTTCAACCTCTGTCAGATCGGGTTCGTTGTTGAAGAAATAGACTTCGAACATCTTGTTGATTTCTTCGTCAACAAAACGACGTTTGGTAACGGTGGGTGCGTCCTCCAAATAGAAAAAATTGGGCGTGACGTTAGGAAGCAGCCTGGTTCGGATATAGTTTTCGTGGGTTTCCAATTTGCCCAAGGCCGTTACGAGGGTGACATCTTGAGCAAATCCCGCCAAGTGATTGGCAACGGCAATGGAACCTCCGGCAAACTGTTCTTCTGCCTTATAGCTGACGGAGGGCGCCAGGTTGCTCTTACCGGATTGGCCCATAGGCGTCACATAATGATACTGATCGATTATCGCATCGCCTACCACCAATACTTTCAGGCGGGAAAGTTCTTGCACTTGCCGGATTATCTCCTTAGGGTCATGCCTCCCCCGGAATTCTTTTAAGTAATTTTTTGTTTCCGTTGAAAAAACACCGAAATGTTCATTCAGCAGGCTGCTGGAGCTGAACGTTACTTCATCGGTATAGAAAATTCGCCCGCCAACGGATTCGACAGCTTGGCGCTCTTTATCGATATTGCCGGTAATATCATCGGATGCTTGGCGATACTCCCCACCCTTAGCATAAACATCAGGTTTTAGTTGCCGGATGACGTCAATCGCCGTTGGGCCGTAATTCACTGCAACGTAATCGACACATCCCAGGGCCGCCAATGTTTGGGCTCGCAATTCCTGGGAAAAAACCGGTCTGCCGGGACCCTTGTTGACGAACTCGTTGGCGGTGACAGTAACCACCAAAAAGTCCCCCTCCTTCTTGGCGCGTTGCAGATGAAAAATATGCCCCGTGTGCATCAAATCGAACACGCCATGACAAAGAACAATCTTTTCATTACGCTTCTTATGTGCCCGGCAAAGAATTTCCAATTCGTCCAGGGGAAGTACTTTTGTAATTGACATATTAGGCTAATTTCGGCAAATGAATACGGTCCGCTATATTATGCAGGATAAACAGGTGGCCGATTTCCACCAAGCCGTAATCGTGGGAATTCAGCCAAATATTCAAGTCCCCCATCTGCCGCAATGGGTTGTCGCCGTCAAACCCGGACAGCGTGACCGACATGCCGCCGAGGTCCTTCATCTTGGCAACGGCATTACGAATATTGGCGGAGCGTCCTGAACTGCTGATAGCAAGCAACACGTCGCCGGCGTCGGCCATGACACCCAAAATCCTGCTGAAGGCGTTCTCATAGCCATAATCGTTAGCCATGCAGGTCATGAGGGAAGATTCGTGCAAAGTCATGGCGCGGAGTTTGGCAACATTGACGAAATCGGTAATGGCATGACTGGCGACAGCCGCACTCCCCCCGTTGCCTACCAAGTATACCCCTTTTCCTGACCTACCCCTCTCAACAAGACCCGTTTTCAAGTCCTCAAGGGCGGCTTCCGTATCCAGCACTCTACCAAAAGCGTCGGTTAGGACGGCGGTGTCGAGAATCGTTTGTAATTCCGATGCACGCGGCGCGACGGCAAATGAAACCAATTAGGGCTTCCTTAGTTTTTGGTTTGTGAGGAGCTAAGATATCGGAACCACGCTTCCGTGGCTTTGCCGATGGAAGTCGGGTCCCATACCGGGGCATCCCGCCAGTCGTCGAGATGGGCAAGCATTTGCTCCACGCCCTCCTCGAAAGAAACCTTGGCGCGCCAGTCCAGCAAACGTTCAATCTTGCTGGTGTCGGCAAAGGTAATATCGGGTTCGCCCGGTCGTTTGGGAATATAAGTCACTTCTCCGCCCAAAAGCGTCACCAATCGGTTGATGCTGTAATGGTTGCGGCTACCGACATTCAGTGCTTCACCGCTGACGCTGGATTGGGCCGCGCATATAAAGGCGTCGGCAACATCCGTGACATAAGTGAAATCCCGCGATTGCCTGCCATCGCCGACAACCGTAAAGGGTTTACCATGGATTTTTTGGGCGAGAAACACACCGAACACAGCCCCATAGGCGCCAGTAGTACGCGATCGCGGTCCATAAACGTTGAACAGGCGCAAAGATACGGCAGGCAGCTTGTAAGTTTGCGACCAGTGCAGAACAAGCTCCTCGCCCATATATTTTGTTAGCGCGTAGGGGTACTGGGGACGAATCGGTGCGCTTTCCGGAGTAGGGAAAATATCGGGAATGCCATAGCTGGATGACGAGGCCGCGTAGACCAAACGTTTTACGTCGGCGGCGCGCGCACATTCCATAACGTTAAACGTGCCTTGGACATTGGTGCTGTAATAAAGCTCGGGATTTTCGATGGAAGGCACGATATCCGCCATTCCAGCCAAGTGGAACACCCAATCCACCCCCTTAAAACAAGCTTTCAATCCCTCTTTATCGCGAATATCGATTTGGTGAAAAGACAATTTGGGGTTATCAATGATCTCCCGGAGATTTTCCAGCCGACCGCACAACAGATTGTCCACAACAACCACATCATGGCCAAGCGCCAGCAATTGTCGGCTGAGATGACTTCCAATAAATCCGGCGCCGCCCGTAACCAATGATTTCATAGAAGCTCCTGATTCAAATGAAATTGACATGCTCAATCCGACCTTCAATCAGGTTGAACAGGTATCGGTTTATTTCGTCCATGCGGCAATTCTTGCGACATTCGCGAATATCAAGCCGGTTTCGAATAAAGTGAAGATTTTCCCTGCGTTTTTCACTTTGCCAGATGTCCTTGAATGATTGTTCCATGAGATTTCCATACTCAAAACGATCATCCAACAGGTAAGCGCTGCATCCGTACACTGCCCCATTTGCCATGACATAAGCCCACACAAAGGGGGTCGCATTACATCGGGTATAGCGCTTGGCGTCATCTTCCGAATATTTCAGCATGGTGCGCTTGCGGAAGATGACCTGAAAATTATCCGTATTAAAAACCGCCAGTTCTGCTTCAAGATTAAGGAAACGGGTGTAGTTGATGTCTTCATAAATCTTGGTATTGCTGAATTGATGCTGCGAGTAGGGCTTAATAACGAGATAGTCTGCACCAATTTCATCGCGACAAATTTCTGCCAGCATCTTCATTTCGTGGGCATTTTCGGGAAACAACAGCGCCTGGACGCCGATCGTGCATTTGAGACTGTTTGCCCGCTTGAAGGCTACGGCTTCCTTAAGATTGTCGATAACCTTAAAAAAGTCCCGTTCCTTGGTTTGATGGATTTTTGCGTAGGTTTCGGCAGTGCCCGCATTAAACGACACTTTAATCCAGGAGGTCAGCGGGAGCGACTGCTCAATGAATTCCTTGTTTAGTACGGTGGCATTGGTCGTAAACGCAACGTCAATACCAGCCTCTTTAGTATACCTGACGATTTCGTTAATTTTTTTATGCAAAAGCGGTTCGCCTTCACCCGCGTACATCACGCTTTTGACCCCCAGCGCACCCATTTCAAGCAGGCGATCTTTCAATAACGCTGCGTCCAACATGCGGGATTGGTAGCCGATGTAATCCACCGCGCAAAAAGTGCAGCGATGATTGCAAGCGCCAACCGGCGATATCTCCAAATAGATGGGATAAACTTCCTTAGCTTTTTCCCAGTCATCCCCCGCCTCAATGAGCTGTGAGACGCGCTTGGGATGGTAAATAAGTTTGTGACTATCAATATGAAATATGTCGGCCATCGGAAATTCCAGGAGAGCTTTTTCTCAAACAACATCGTTGTGCGATTTATTAGGATGGCGTACTACACGCCAAAACTATTTCCGGTGAACCTTCCTCTATAATTGTCACCAAATCTTTGCGAAATCAAACATAATACTGCATTTACCCAAGTCAAACTCCATCCTGTCCTTGCCGGCATCCAATGCCTTGATATAACGCCCATCCTGCAAGCGATAAATCTTGGCAACGCATTCTTTCGGATCGACCATCACGTAGTACCGGACGCCTTCCCGTTCATAGAGATTAAATTTTGTGGTGCGGTCTTTCCGTGCTGTAGACTTGGATAATACTTCGAAGATCAGAATAGGGGCTTTGCTCAAATAGGCTGCCTTTTCAAGCTCCCCGCAAACCACCAGGTTGTCCGGCTGTACAATCGTTTGCTCGTCAATTTTCCAGTCAACGGGCAACAGGGCATGGCACTCCCGGCAGTTTTCCAAAACGCGCTCCAGTTGGCTGGCAATGCGTTGGCTGATCGACTGGTGCAGAATATCCGGCGCGGGACTCATGGCGTGGGCCACACCGTAGATAAGCTCCCAGCGGCCTTCCCATTGAGCATAATCCTCATAGGTGTAGCGCGGCAAATCTTCCTGGCGCAGGATATTCATACCATCCAGAGGGTGACTTTTGAATTCAGCGCATCCAACTACATTCCCTGTTCCTGCATCTTGACAACCGACTTGGCGAATACTTCAAAATCCGTCAAATGGTGTTTAGCGATAATATGAACGATTGTCCAGTTGATCGCTTCATAATTATGGACCGCCAAGTTACGAAACCCTACCGCTTTTTTCATGCGGTTAGCCAATTCCGGGGGGATGATGGCGGCTTTGTTCAACACATCGAATGTTTCCCCCATGGTATCCGGCGGGGGAAATTCGGTGGATGAAATGAGGTGCGCGCCGATATCCACACAAAGCTGGATAGCGCGCGTCAGATTTAACGCCAGAATATCCTGCGCATCGTAATCGTTTATCAACGCTTCGACATCTTCCGGGCATTTTTCTTTGACCCGTTGCAGCGCTCGCCGCAAAGATTCCAGTTTTTGCTCAATCAAAGGCCAATCCATGCCCGCCGTCTTTCTTGAAGCATCCGTCTCCGATAGGGCATAAAATCACTCTCTTCAAAGAGATGCTTTGCGACCATCTTTGCATAACTGGAATTTACTTCCACTATTCTTCGCCCACCAGCCAATATCTGTCCCAGCAACGGCTCTCCGACGGTAAAGAAATCAACGAGATCAACAGGCCGCCCGGTTGCCTCCGCCAGTTCCATGATCAGCTGCATTTTTTTGCCCGCATCAAGGGGCTGAGCCGCACCGACGGCCAAGTCAATGTCACTGTCGCCGCGCGCGGTTCCTTTGGCCAACGACCCGAATAGCACTGCCAGATGAATGTCTGGATGCCTTTCCAGAACCCGTCTGATACTGTCATCGTTAGAATTATTGTGGCAGTTCATAGCCTACCGTAGGCGCACAAGCCCAATCAAACTGTTCGTGACGCCGTTTGTCGAAGCATGGATGAATTGATGTTGGAACGCGTCACCGTGGCTATTCGCGCTTGCGCCTCTTTACCTCAACCGCCACCTCAACCTCCAGCCGCTCGATTTCTTGCTTAAGCGACTCATATTCAACCAGCTTACACTTCAGAAACTCCCCGGCCATCCGGGCTTTTTGCTCGATTCCCTGCGGGGTCAACAGGTAGGCGTAGGCCCACTTGTTCTGGCTGTTCTTGAAGTTGCGCGCCTTCACCCAGCCCTTGTCCAGCAAGGCCTTGAGGCAATAATTCGCCTTGCCCAGGCTGATATCGAGCCGACTCGCCAATTGCCGCTGGCTGATGTCCGGTTGCTTTTCCAGGAGATGAAGCAGCTTGTAATGATCGTCTTCTTGCATACGCGTACACTTGACGGCCAGACACGCTACCGCCATACCGGCGCCTGAACGGCACAGTAAAATGGCTTTCGCACCAGGCTCTGAGGATAGAGCCTGCGTTCAACGATTGAACGCAGGCATTACAACATAAACAACGAGGTGCGTCAACACTTAGCCCGGATATTGCATCCCCCCCACAACAAACCCTTTGCTCGGATGCATCAAAACCAAGCTTTACAGCCCGGCGAATGGGCTATCCATCACCACTACCGCCATGCATCTGGGAATGAACTGATTTTTCAAAACTCGCGGCTGAGATTCAGTTACACGCATTGATATTACTGTGCGAATACGCCCTTTGTTAAGCAAGCTAGAGTGCATGGGAGGTTATAATTTAACCCCCGCAACAGTCGACCATTCGGCAAGCAGCTTTATCGTTTGTTCGGCTATTCCTATTGCATCATTGGCATCTTGCAAATCAGCCTAGAAACCTTCGTTGAACGGGCTGGAGTGTGCGGTTTTCCGGGCGCAGGGCAAGGCGCAACGACGCGGAATGGTCATTCCATTCCCTTCTCTTGTAGTTGCAACGCCGCCATGCGCCCGGAAAACCGTGCAATCCAGCCCGTAGCGTTCTCAACCAAACGGGTGGACGCGAAATAGATGACAAAGTCGTTTAGTGCCGCCATGTTACACTTCCAGGCAAGCGGTCAACTGAGCTTTCTAGGTTGAATGCTTTTTCAACGGCTTGTTGCGCGTGAAAGCAGGCTGCAGGATGTTCTTTCGCATCGCGTAGCAATTTGGCTGCGCGCATATCGGCTTCTGCGTAGTGAAACCATTGTGCGGCACTTTCGAGCCTTGAATCATTCTGCGGCATAGATCAATATCCTTTCTTGAAGCATCGATTTTATGAACGACACCTCTTTCTTGGCGGCAAGTTCATCTGTGGTCAACACCACCACATCGCAACCACAGGGCACATCCAGGCTGGAGATGATGTCATAGGCGATGGACAGCCGCTTGGATACAGAAATCCCTTCTCCTCCTTCCACAAGGATATCGATATCCGAATCCGATCTGGAACGTTCTGTCGATGTTGATCCAAACACCCATATGCGTTTACATCCAAAGGCTTTTGCCAACAAAGGCGCCGCTACATCTCGCGCGAATCGCTTTCTGATTTCGGACTCTTTCGATGCTTCAGCAAGGCGAGCAACTTTGAGCATTAATCCGATGTCGCTACTGTTGTTTGCGCCAGATGCCAAACTGATCGCCATGTTTTTTCCTTTTGGTTCTGCCTGAAGCCGGAGCTTTACTTGCTTCGGCCTCTATAGCCTGATGCACCAATGCAAGCATCTCTGATGCACGGATGCACTTTATATTCAGAATCAATACATTATAGGCGGCGTCAATCCTTCACGGACAGTTGCTGTGGGCTAAACTTGAGTCGCTGCTGCTTGCCCAGCAGTTGCATCAACACCACGACCCTTTGCTCGGATGCCATCGAAACCAAGCCTTCCAGCCCGGCGAATGGTCCATCCATCACCACTACCGTCTTGCCTGGCTTGAGCAAACTGATTTCTTCGAAACTCGCGGCATTCTGCCTGGCCTCGAATGCCTGGATGTTCTGAAGCACTTCCGCATTCAGAACGGCGGGCGTCTGACCAAACCGCACAATAGACGTTATCCCTTGCGTGGAGCGCACGGGAGCAATCGACTGTTGGGCATCGTCCGGACGGAAAAAAAGATAGCGCGGAAACAGGGGGTCTAATCGTGTCTCCTGCCGATTGTGCCCGTTTTTGAATACCTTCAACAACGGCAAATAAACACCGTAACCCTGCCGGAGCAGGTTCTCCTGAGCGACGCGCTCTTGCCGGGGCTTGGTATGCGCGACATACCAAGGGGTCGAATCGTTCATTATGTTCCATTCTTAGAGGCTAGGCCTTTTTCCAGACTGCACTGGAAAAAGGAGGTTCGCTTTTGGCGAACAGCCAAACCGACTCACGCTTTAGACGCGAAGGCGCGAAGAGAACCGAACCTGTATCTTTATTTTGCGAGTTGGGAATGAGATCGCCCACTCTTAACTCGCCCCCACTTCTTCGCGGCTTCGCGTCTTCGCGTGAAAAATTCTTAGCAGAAATTGCGACCTTCATCTGAAATCGCAACTTCACAAGCGACAATTTGTTGTCGTTTGTTATTGCATTAGAGCCTAGAGGCTAGCCTCTGGCCTCGCCTGTAAGCGGTGGCTGTAGCGTTTTTTTAATGATCCTCAACTGCTGCTCGACAAAAACCGACAGATCGGGGGTAAGGTCGCCGGATGCCTTGGCGCGACCAAATGCTTCGAGTGCTTCCGCCGAACGATTTTCGGCATGAAGCGAAATACCCAGCCCGACCTGCCACGCCCCGGAATTCATCAAGCGTAATGCCGCCTGATAATGCTCGATGGCTTTTTTGTGCTGCTCCGCACGTTGCAGCAACGCCGCCAGGAATGCCTGAAAGCCCGCATTGGCGGCGGCATGTGGCAAGCTCTTATACAACGTATCGAGGGCTGCCTGGGTGTCGCCACGCTCGACCTGCAAGCGCGCCAGCGCCATGGCGAAACCATATTGCTCGGCGTCCGAATTCAAGCCTTCCTGCAAGATCAATTCTGCCTGGTGGTATTGCCGTTGCTCAACCATCAACGCAGCCAGCGCCTGGCGCGCGGCAAGGTGGCGAGGGTCGAGCTTGAGCGCTTCTTCCAACCCGCTGCGCGCTTCCGACACGCGCCCCTGCTGGAGCCATGATTGCGCCTTCTGGTAATAAAACAGCGCCTGTTGCTGCGAAGACACCGATTTCATGGTCGTTCCCTGCCCCGCTTCGGCATCGGGAGAGACCGGCTTGAGCTTGCCGGCGCTTTCGCGGGAATACTTCTTTGCCAGCGATTGGGAGGCGTCGCTCACCGCCGCAACGGCGCCCGCTTCCGTCATTTCGCTGGGCGCCGCTTTCTTTTTGGGCGCATGCGCAGCACTATTCTTGCGTTTTTCCGGTTTCTCAGGCTCTTCCTGTAATTTCTGCACGACCAGTTTTTGCACGACTTCTTCGGGCAGGGGGGGGACTTCCTCGATTTTTTCAACTTTCGGCGGCGGTGCGGGGGCTTTGGGATTTTGTCGCGGCGCCATGCCGGGAATTTTGCCGGAGACCGCGACCGATTTCGCCGGCTTCGTTTTATGCTGCCACCAAGTCCAGCCGTAATATCCGCCCATGGCCGCGAGAACCGCCAACACCACGCCCAGCGCCAAGGGGCGGCGCGCTGCCTGGCTTGCGGTCGCGACGGCGCGCACGCCGTCCGGCAGCGAAGCAACCCGCCCGCCGTGACGTTTTTCAAGCTTTAGCAGCATCTGGTTGATGATGCTCATGTCAGGATAAATTCCAATTCCAGAATGATTTTTTCTTGACCGCCGGCGTATCCACAACCGCCTCCTTGATATGCTGGTCGGTGACTTCCCCCTTGCCTTCGCCATAGGCCAACATCATCGCCTTGTGCGCCAGGATGTTGATCAG
Organism: Sulfuricellaceae bacterium; assembly: GCA_041674485.1. Taxonomy (GTDB): domain Bacteria; phylum Pseudomonadota; class Gammaproteobacteria; order Burkholderiales; family Sulfuricellaceae; genus JAGXQV01. Next base: position 15,146 of record JBAYVP010000017.1, on the reverse strand, counting down.
CCTGGGGAAACCGCCGCTCGCCCGATATAAACGCCTTACTGCAGACTTGCTGAACAGCCGCCCGCCGCGGTATCCGGCGACACTTAAGCGGTGCGCCAAATAGGATTCCAACTCTTCCTCGCCCAAGGGGGTGAGGTGGTATTGAAAGGTGATCCGTTGTTTCAATTGGCGTATCGATTCCAGTTCCAGCTTGCGATTGAGTTCCGGTTGTCCCACCAACACCACTTGCAGCAGCTTGATTTTTTCCGTTTCCAGATTGGTCAGCAAGCGCAAGGCTTCCAGAGTGTCCAGCGGCATCGCTTGCGCTTCGTCGATGCACAAAACGGCGCGCTTGTTCTTGCGGGCGATGTTAAGCAAGGCCAACGTCACCGATTTCAACAGGCGATGCTGGCTGACGCTTTTATCCAGCGTCACGCCCAATTCGTCGGCTAGGGCCATCAGCAACGCGCGCGGTTCGAGAAAGGGATTGCTGATATAAGCGGTGGCGAAATCCTTGCCCAGAACGGCCAAAAATTTCCGGCACAACAACGTTTTCCCGCTTCCGACTTCACCGGTGAGCTTGATAAAGCCTTCTCCGTTCCTGACCGCGACCAGCAACGTATTCAACGCTTCTTGATAGCGCGACGAGGGATAATAAAAACTGGTGTCCGGCGTAATCCCGAAGGGCGCTTCCTTAAGGCCGAAATGCTCGTTATACATTTTCCCCGCTGGCCTTAATCGCGGCCCATCGCCTGAACCCGCTGTTGGATGTTCAGGATATCCTGCGCCCAATCGTTGTCGTCATGCACTATCGTGGGCTTGAGAAGAATGACCAGTTCGCTCTTTTGGGTGGAACGATTGGTTTGGCGCAATGCATCTCCCAGCACGGGCACATCCTTGATCCCTGGCGTTTGCTGAATATCCCCCGTGGTGGACTGTTTCATCAATCCGCCGATTGCGACGATCTGGCCGTCGTGGGCGCGCACAATGCTGTCGGTTTCGCTCACATTGGCCGATGCGAAGGGCAAGGTCAACGTGCCGGAACTGCCCATGTTGATAACCTTGTTGGATTCGCTGACGCGCGTGACCGAGGGATGGATATGCAAAATAACATTGTCGTTTTGATCGATCTGCGGCGTCACATCCAGCACGATGCCGGAAAAATATTGCTGCAAAACGGGCGCTGACGGCGTAATCTGCTGATTACCGTTTTTGTCTGTAGTCACAATGGGAGAAGAGACGCTGGTGACATAATAATCTTCGCTCCCCACCTTCAACACCGCTTTTTGATTATTCACCGTCGCTATGCGCGGGCTGGAAAGCACATTGACATTACCCTGGCTTTCGAGAAAGGAAAGCGTGGCGGCAAAGCTACCGGTCTGGAAAACCAGGCCAAACAGTCCGCCGGTTCCTTTCAGGCTGGAACCGGGCACGCCGGATACGCCCGTATCGCTCTGTAACGCGCCATACGGCCCCATTTCGTTGCCGCCGGGTGCTCCGGCAGACAGCCGGCTGCTGGAATTAATTTTGAAAGCGCCCCAGTTAATCCCCGCCTGATAGGTATCGTTCAATGCGACTTCGAGGATTTTCGCTTCCAGAATCACTTGGCGCTCCACGGAAAGTTGCGAAGCGTTGAGAAACTCGGCGATGTTGCGCAACTCAAGCGGAGTGGCGCGCGCGACAATCACGCCGGATTGGGGGCTTACCACCACGCTGCCCCCCCCCTTACCCTGCCCGAGAATGGCATTCAGGGAAGCCGTCAACTCTTTCCAGAAGTCGCTGCTTGAGGAGGTGTCGATATTCGTGCTGCCGCCGGCGCTGCTGCTGGTAGACGTTCCTGTCGTCCCACCTTTCACTTGAATACTGGTTGACCCCTTGCGCGATCCGACCAGATAATTCACCTTGAACACACGGGTCTGCATTGTCAAGGGCTGGATATAAATGCGCGTCCCTTCCACTTTGTATTCATAACCGTTGATTTCACGAATCGCTTCGAGCGCCTCGAACACCGTTACATCCTTGAGATTCACCGAAATGGTTCCGCTCAAATCCGGCGGAATCAGCATACTGTAGCGCGTCCCCGAAACGATCCCCATGAAAACCTGGGCAGCGGGCGCGCCATGCACCACCAGATCGAAGCGCGGTTCCAACGCCTTGCCGCTGGCTTTGGGCATTTCAATTTTAAGCGGCGGCAGCAGCGCGTTTTTTACCGAATCGGGCTGCTCCTGTTTTGGCGGCTGTGCTGCCTTTATCAATTCGTCGTTGATGCGCTGGGAAGTGGCGTTGTATTTATTCTGCGACTGTGGCGTGGCGCAGCCGAACAGCGCCAACCCCAGCCACACGACGACGAACTGCAGCGATATATGCCTTGCGCGGGGGAAATTGTCCGGTTGGATCGCCCCCCGGTGGGCGCTACTCACCGCGTTGCAAATTGCCTGCGTAAGAATTGCCACGCGGCGCAATTGGTGACGCATTGCATTGCATCCCGCCGGGAACAACCCAATCCGGAAAAGTTCCACCGCGCAAGGCATAACAGCCGGTTTTATGGTCATTGCTTGGCCTTCTTCTTAAGGGCGGCAGGCTTGGCGCCGCCCTTACCCTCATCCTGCGGAACAAGCCGCTCCTTTTTTTCCACTTCGGGAAACAATTTCAGAATCTGTAAACTATCCCCCGTGCGCAACACCGCTTCGCCCGGTGACAATTTGACCAGTCGCGCCGCGCCGAATTTCTCCCCCAGCATCACGGACTGGCCGCTAATAATAGCTGCGTTGCGCGTAGACGAAAGCAAAACCGAGTACAACACCGGCGCCGGAGTGGGAGCGGGAGCCGTCTCAGGCTCCGCGCCCGTAGCGACAGACCCACCGAACGCATCCGGCGGACGAGTCGGATCCGGCAAGACATCGGCAGCCTGACAACAGTAGACGGTCATCGCCAACAACCCAAGAGGCAAGTAAATCAATTTATGCCTTGCGCGGGGGAAATTGTCCGGTTGGATTGCCCCCAGCGAGCGCACTGCCGCGTTGCAAATTGCTTGCGTGAGAACGACCACGCGGCGCAATTTGCGCCTTGCATTGCATCCCGCCAGGAACAATCCAATCCGGACAATTTCCCCCGCGCAAGGCATACGAAACGACCGATTGCTCAACTTAACCCACCATGCTAACGACTTGCGACGTATTATGACAGAAAAGCAGATTCACTGCGGCTTATCTAGGGGCTAGGGACTAGGGACTAGAGGCTAGTAAAAACCTGGCGTATAGCACCGACATCCTCGACTGGCGCCGCGTAAAGTAGATGCGCGCTACGCTCTACTTATCCACCCAACCGCTCAATTAGCTCATGTAAGATTTTCATAATAAATTTCCGAGAGCAAATTTATCCTGTCCTTACCAGCCTCTAGCCCCTAAGCCCCAGCCCCTAGCCAAAGTCTCAAATGCTCAGCCAGGTCTTTTCCAGGCTCAACGTATAGAGCGTCAGCGATAGCGTAATCCTGGGGTATTCTTCCACTTTCAAGTTGGCCGCGCTCCACACCATCCGCCACGGCAACTTTTCCAACGTCTCCAGATACTGCAACAAATCATGATAATTGCCCTCCACAGTCATCTGCACCCCATGCCTATAGACTAACGAAGTGCTGACACTGCCTTTCTTCGTCGGGTCGGCTTTATTCTCCAATGCGGTAGTCGCCGGCAAGGTTTTCATCGAAACCAGGCGTAAACGCGGGTTTTGCGCCAGTAATTCCCCCAGCAGAAAAGCTCTCTTTTCCGGCGACACCAAGCTTTGCTGAGCGGTTTCCACCGGTGCTTCCAATTCTTCGATTTTGCGTTTTAATTCCCGTAGACGTTTGCGGTTCTCAGCATCCGGGTCGATTTGCACTTTGGAGGCGGCGCCCATAAGTTGCGCCTGAAGCGCATCGATTTCCTGCTGGCGCGCGGTCCTATCCTTAAGCAAGCTTTTCTGTTTTGCACGCAAGGGATCCAGCAAAAACAAATTTATCGGGGTTACCAATATAACCACCATCATCACGAAGACCATAACGCGCTCGCGCAACGCCAGCGCATCGACCCGATCGGCGAACTTCCGCCAATGCTCCTTCACCACCCACCCCGCCTGATCTGTTTCATTCTTGCATCACTATTCAACCGAACGTAAACTGAACTCAAAATACCCCTCCGGGTTTTTGCTCTTCAGTGATTTGTCCGCCGCGGTCTGTTGCATGTCCAGCGTGGAAAAAGTGATGCCGTGCATAGCTTTTTCCTTGCTCAAGCGCTTGATGTAATCCGGCACCAATTCCGCCCTCAATGCCCGCCCGCCGATCACCATTTTGTTGCCGCCTTCGCTGACGCTGATGCTGGTCAACCACACCCCATTGACGCTCTGACGTGCAAATGCCAGCAAATAGCCGGAAAAACCGCGATCCTGCCCGGATGCAACCCCGGCCTGAATACCCAGAATATCCTCACTATTTTTGAGTCGGCTTTCCAATTCCTTTACCTGCGCTTCCAATTCTTTGCTTTTCTCGCGCGGCCCGAAGTCTACATTGAGTTTGGTCACGCGCGTCCTCTCCACATCCAGGCGCTTGCCGGTTTCCGCGACCTCCTTGCTCAGGCGATTGGTTTGAAAAACGGCGTAAGCGTAAAAACTCAACGAACCGACCAGCACCATCGCCAACGCCTGCAAAATGGTGACAGTAGAAAAATACTTCTTCTGGCGCAGGAAGATAGGATTAAAGAGGTTGATCTGTTGCGTCACAGTGTTTTTTCCTCAAACCGCAACGCGGCGCCCAGCGTAAGGAAACAACGCGACAATTGATCCTGCTGCATCCCCGACGACATCTTGGAAAAATCGAATATCCGATATAAATCCACCATTTCCACCGTCATCTGCAAATTTCTCGCCAAATATCCTTCCAACCCGATTGCCAAGGGCAAGGGCGCCATCAATAATTTCTTGAGTTCAATGTCGTGGAACTGACGCTCGAAATAATCGAAAGAGCGCTGCAATTCCATGACGATGCGGTCAAGATAGCGCTGCCGTTGCTCGGTGTCTTCCTGCATCAGTTGCGACAAGGGCGCCTCGATATGGCGCGACAAATAGAGATCGCTATCGCAAGTCACCGTCAGCAGCCCACCTTCGTCGTCGAACGACAGCAAGGCCAAACCTTGCCCCGGCTCCTCCAGCAACGATGCGATATTGCGTTGCGCCATCTCAGGAATGTCGATAGCCGACAATACAATATTGGCTTCTTCGAACAACATCACATAACGGCGGATCACCTCATTGCGTGAGGCAATCGCGTACATGCCATGATGGAGCACGGACCCCTTGTCGTTGGGAATGCGCAATACATCTATTGCCGCATCGTCGATATGGTAGTCCAGCAAATCCTTGATTTTCCACCTGACTGCCGTTTTCAGTTCTTCCGGGGGTACATTCAGCGTCTCCACCGGCAAGACCTGGTATTCACTGAGATTCAACAAGGTCAAACACTGGTACTGACCGATGCGCAACTCCTTGGCAAATTTCATCAAAGCGTCGGGATCGGAAGCGCTGATCGATTCGAGCAGGCACAAATCGACTTCCGGCCTGCCGCCGGATGTCCGTCGAACATGAGCGACACACATCTCCCCCGGCAAAAAACGCGCCGCGAGCCAACCCTCTTTGCGCTCCGACTTCGCCAGCAGTCGCTTTAAAAAACCTAAATCCAGCCCCATTCCTCATTTGCCTCTTAAGCCTAGAAACCTCCGTTGAACGGGCTGGAGTGTGCGATTTTCCGGGTGCAGGGCATACCCGACGGCCTTACGACCTGGGCACAAGAGGCGCAACGACGCGCAATGGTCATTCCATTGCCTTCTCTTGTAGTTGCAACGCCGCCATGCGCCCGGAAAACCGTGCAATCCAGCCCGTCGCGCTCTCACCAAACGGGTGAGCGCAAAATAGATGACAAAGTTGTTTAGAACCACCATATTACTCATCCCGGCAAACGGTCAACGGAGGTATTCCAGGCTAAGAATACCGATCCTGCGCGAGTTTTGAAGATACGCCCCATTCAGCCCGGCATCGCGTTTCCCGCACCTACCCCCCTTATTTTTAAATTTATACAACGCGCAAACGCTTGTCAAATAACTTTTCAAACTAGTTTGTCAATTGCTTATGGCGATTGCTTCCCATTGTAGGTTAAATTTCTGTCCTGTATAGTTGAGCATTCTATCTTTTATTGGTTTCAGGGCAAAATGAAGCGCAGGATTTCCATTATCGGACTAGGCTATGTCGGCCTGCCGGTCGCCGTAGCTTTCGGCAAGACAGCCAGGACAATCGGCTTTGACATCAACCCGGTGCGCATTCGGGAGCTCCAATCCGGCTTCGACCGCACCGGTGAAGTCGATGGTGCAGAACTCGAAACCGCCGACATCCTCTACACCCACAATCTCGAAGACCTCAAGGACGCCGATTTTCACATCGTCGCCGTCCCCACCCCGGTGGATAACGCCCACCAGCCCGACCTGACGCCGGTTATCAAGGCTTCGGAAACCGTCGGTCGCGCACTGAAAAAAGGCGACATCGTGGTTTTCGAATCGACAGTCTACCCCGGCGCCACCGAGGAAGATTGCGTACCGGTGCTGGAGCGCTGCTCGGGATTGAAATGCGGTTCGGATTTCACCGTCGGCTACAGCCCGGAGCGCATCAACCCCGGCGACAAGGAGCACGCCTTCACCAATATCCGCAAAGTGGTTTCCGGCCAGGATGCCGCCACGCTGGAAACCGTCGCACAGGTTTATGGCTCGGTAGTCACCGCCGGCGTCTATCGCGCCGGCTCGATAAAAGTGGCGGAAGCCGCCAAAGTGATCGAAAACACCCAGCGCGACCTGAACATCGCGCTGATGAACGAACTGGCGGTAATCTTCGACATCATGGGCATAGACACCCGCGAAGTGCTGGAGGCCGCCGGCACCAAATGGAATTTCCTCAAATTCCAGCCCGGCCTGGTCGGTGGGCATTGCATCGGCGTCGATCCCTATTATCTAACCCACAAAGCGGAAAAGCTCGGCTATATCCCCCAAGTCATTCTCGCCGGGCGGCGCATCAACGACGGCATGGGCAAATTCATAGCGCAACGCACGGTCAAGGAAATGATACGCGCCGGCCACAACATCCTCGGCAGCACAGTGACCCTGCTCGGGCTGACCTTCAAGGAAGATTGCCCCGATCTGCGCAACTCGCGCGTCATCGACATCATCCGCGAACTGGAAGACTACGGCATCACCGTGCAAGTGCATGACCCCCTCGCCGACCCGGCGGAAGCGCTACACGAGTACGGCGTAAAACTGATCGAAACGACCGCGCTACGCCCTGCCGCCGCAGTAGTCGCCGCCGTCGCACACCGCACTTACCGGGAAATGTCCATAACCGACCTTGCCCGCCTGATGGAAAACAACCCGCTGCTGATCGACGTCAAAGGCTTGTTCGACCAAGCCGCCGTGCGATCCGCCGGAATCAGACTGTGGCGCCTATGAATACCCAAAACACTTACGCTCAACTCCAGGCAAAACTTGCCGATACGCCAAAAACCTGGCTAATCACCGGCGTTGCCGGCTTCATCGGCTCCAACCTGCTGGAAACCCTGCTCAAGCTCAATCAAAAAGTCGTCGGCCTGGACAATTTCGCCACCGGCTACCAGCATAACCTGGACGAAGTGGCTGGCCTGGTCACCCCGGAGCAATGGCGTAATTTCCGCTTCATCCAGGGCGACATCCGCAATTTGGACGACTGCCGCGCAACATGCAGCGGCGTGGATTACGTGCTGCATCAGGCGGCGCTGGGATCGGTGCCGCGCTCGCTGGAAGACCCGCTCACCACCAACGACACCAACATCACCGGCTTTCTCAACACCCTCACCGCCGCGCGCGACGCCCAGGTCAAACGCTTCGTCTACGCCGCCTCCAGTTCGACCTATGGCGATCACCCGCGGCTGCCCAAGGTGGAAGATCAAATCGGCAACCCGTTATCGCCGTATGCGGTCACCAAATACGTCAACGAACTGTATGCCAATGTTTACGCCCGCTGCTATGGCTTCAAGTGCATCGGCCTGCGCTATTTCAACATCTTCGGCGCGCGCCAGGACCCCAACGGCGCCTATGCCGCAGTCATCCCCAAATGGTTTGCCGGGTTGCTGAACGCCGACCCGATATATATCAACGGCGATGGCGAAACCAGCCGGGATTTCTGTTATATCGCGAACACCGTGCAGGCTAACTTGCTGGCCGCCTGCGCCGAAGACCCGGCGGCGCTCGACCAGGTATACAACGTCGCCGTCGGGGAGCGCACCACCTTGAACGAACTTTTCGCACTGATCCGCGAACAAGTCGCGCCCCGCGTCACGGAAGCCGTCCAGGAAAAACCGCTCTACCGCGACTTTCGCGCCGGAGACGTGCACCACTCCCTCGCCGACATCGGCAAGGCGCAAACCCTGCTCGGCTACCAGCCCAGCCACACCCTGCGGGAAGGCTTGGACGTGGCTGCCGCTTGGTATCTGCGGCGACAGAGGACAGAAGACAGAGGACAGAAGACAGAAAAAGACATCTCAAGTGACATAGCAGAAAATAATTTCCCGGCTTGTGGCGGGACTGTTTAACAGGGGAGTTATTTTTGACATCGTCCCCCTCTGTTCCTCGATTTAAGCTCCTATTTCTAGTCACTGAAGACTGGTATTTTTGCTCGCATCGCTTGCCGCTTGCCTGTGCCGCGCGCGATGCCGGTTTCGAGGTTTTCGTCGCCACGCGGGTGCATTCCCACGGCGCGCAAATCACCGCTGCCGGCCTGCACCTGATCCCGCTCGGGCTTAGGCGCAGCAGCCGCAACCCCTGGCGGGAACTGGCCGCCATCCATGAGATCGCCCGCATCTACCGGCGTATCGCCCCCGACATCGTGCATCACGTTGCAATGAAACCCGTGCTCTACGGCTCAGTGGCGGCGAAAATCGTCGGCGTGCCGGTGGTGGTCAACGCGTTGGCCGGCATGGGTTACGTCTTCACATCCCGCAAGCCCTCCGCCCAACTACTGCGCCCGTTGATCACCCTGGCCTTGCGCTTCCTGTTGAAAAACGGGCGGGTGATCCTGCAAAACCCGGATGACCGCGCCGCCTTGATCAAAGCCGGCGTGCTGAAGGCGGAACAGGTTACGCTGATACGCGGTTCCGGCGTAGACACCGCACTGTTTCAATATACGCCGGAACCGGGCGGCGCGCCGCTGGTAGTGCTGCCGGCGCGCATGTTGTGGGACAAAGGCGTAGGCGAATTCGTCGCGGCGGCTACGGCTTTGAAGCAGGAGGGCATCGATGCGCGTTTCGTGCTGGCCGGCGAGCGCGACCCCGACAATCCCGCCGACATACCGCTCGAACAACTGCAAGCCTGGCATGAATCAGGCAACGTCGCATGGCTGGGAAAACAGGAAGACATGCCATCCCTACTCGCCCAGGCAAACATCGTCTGCCTGCCCTCCTACCGCGAGGGACTGCCCAAAGCGCTACTGGAAGCGGCCTCTTGCGGCAGAGCCATCGTCGCCACCGACGTGCCCGGCTGCCGCGAGGCGGTGCAACATAACCAAAACGGCCTGCTGGCGCCGGCGCGCAATGCCGCCGACTTGGCGGCAGCCTTGCGCCTATTGATCGAAAACCCGCCCCTGCGCCGCCAATTCGGGCTACGCGGACGGGAAATGGCGGAACAGGAATTTTCCGTGGAAAAAATCACCGCCGAAACCCTGGCGCTGTACCGGGAACTATTGCCATGAACCAAGTGCTCGTCACCGGCGCCAACGGCTTCGTCGGGCAAGCGCTGTGCCCGCATCTGGAAAACGCCGGCTGGTCGGTGCGCAAAGCCGTGCGCACCCCTCGGGATGATTGCATCGCCGTCGACGACATCGGCGCCGACACCGATTGGCGCGCCGCGCTGAACGGAGTGGACGCCGTGGTGCATCTGGCGGCGCGGGCGCATATCATGCAAGACAGCGCGCAAGACCCCCTTGCCATATATCGCGCCATCAACTGCGCCGGAACCGAAAATCTGGCGCGCCAGGCCGTCCAGGCCGGCGTAAAGCGGCTGGTGTATGTCAGCTCGATCAAGGTCAACGGCGAAAGCACCCCGGTTCGCCCGTTCAGCGCCGACGCCCCCCCCCATCCGCAAGACCCCTACGGCATTTCCAAATGGGAAGCGGAACAGGCATTGCAGCGCGTAGCCGCTGAGACTGGACTGGAAATCGTAATCCTGCGCCCTCCCCTGATATACGGCGCCGGTGTAAAAGCCAATTTCCTGCGCCTGATGAACCTGACGGCACGCGGCCTGCCGCTGCCGCTCGGCGGGATCAAAAACCGGCGCAGCCTGCTCTACCTGGGCAACCTGGCGGATGCCATCCGGGTTTGCCTGAGCCACCCGGCTGCTGCGGGAAAAACCTATCTGTTAAGCGACGGTGACCCGCTTTCCACCGCCGAACTGGTGCGCCACCTGGCTACCGCGCTGGGAACACCCGCCACGCTCTTGCCCATTCCCCCTTCCCTATTGCGCCTGGCCGGCCTGCTGACCGACAAGCGCGCCGAAATCGCGCGCCTGCTCGATTCCCTGGAAATCGACAGCGCCGCCATCCGCAACGAACTGGATTGGCAACCGCCCTATACGCTGGAACAAGGACTGGCGGCAACGGCGGCTTGGTATCGAGCGGCAGCAAAAAGCCGTTGAACCTAGAAACCTCCGTTGACCGCTTGCCAAGATGTGTAACATGGTAGCTCTAAACAACTTTATCATATATTTTGCGTTCACCCGTTTGGTGAGAACGGCTGCGGGCTGGATTGCACGGTTTTCCGGGCGCATGGCGGCGTTGCAACTACAAGAGAAGGCAATGGAACGACCATTGCGCGTCGTTGCGCCTCTTGTGCCCAGGCCGCAGGCTGTCGGGTATGCCCTGCACCCGGAAAACCGCACACTCCAGCCCGTTCAACGGAGGTTTCTAGGTTAAAGCGGTACAATCACACCTCGCCATGCACAATGCAGAAGGAGAACGGTTGAATGACAAACAAGCCTATCCCGACAATTGCGGGAACTTCATTTGAAGACCTTAAAAAGACCAATGACTACGAAGCCGAATATTGGAGCGCCCGCGACCTGCAATCCTTGCTGGGATACGGTCAGTGGCGTCGTTTCGAGGATGCCGTCAAGCGCGCCATAACCTCCTGTGAACAGTCGGGCAACAAACCCGATTATCACTTTGCCGACGCCGGCAAACCGATCACCGGAGGAAAAGGAGCGGTGCAGGTTGTCAACGACTATCAGCTCTCCCGCTTCGCCTGCTACCTCATCGCCCAAAACGGCGACCCGCGCAAGCCCGAGATTGCCGCCGCACAGAAATACTTTGCCGTCCAGGCGCGAAGGCAGGAGCTCTCCGACCAGCACGCCGCCGACAAGGAGCGGCTGGAACTCCGCAAGCAAACCTCCGAAGAATTCAAAGCGCTATCGGGCGCCGCCCAACTGGCGGGAGTGCAAAACCGCATGTTCGGTGTCTTTCATGATGCGGGATACAAGGGGCTTTACGGCGGGTTGGGCGGTGAGGACATCAAAGCCCGCAAGGGCATACCGTCCAAGGAAAATCTCATGGATAGGATGAACGCCACGGAACTGGCCGCCAACCAGTTCCGCATGACCCAGACCCGCGACAAACTGGCGCGCGAAGGCATCTGCGACCAGCAGCAAGCCATTCGTACTCATCAGGAAGTCGGTCGGGAAGTCCGCGACGCCATCCAGCGCATCGGTGGCGCCCTGCCCGAACACATCCCCGCCGCAGAGCATATCAAAGTGGTCGAAAAGCGTATCAAAACCAGCGCCCCGAAATTCGAACTGGATGAAAAAGACGCAGGCGGTTTGCTTGGAGAAACCGCTGATAAAGGTGAGAAAAACAAATGACCATAACACTCGACACCCCACAAAAAGCCAAGTTGCACGGAATTACTTTCAGGTGAGCGCAGGAAAACCGCCATGCAAATTGAATCCCTGAAGCTGAAAAACTTCAAGACCTTCCAGAATGCCAATTTAACGGATATTCCACGCTTCTGCGTTATCGTCGGCGCAAATGGAACGGGCAAGTCCACCCTATTCGACATTTTCGGCTTTCTGCGGGATTGCCTGAAACACAATGTCAGGCAGGCTATCGACATGCGCGGCAAGTATCGGGAGATTGTCAGCCGAGGCCATGAGGATGAGGATATTGAGATCGAAGTCCAGTTCCGTATGCCTATCGCCGGCGTGGAACGGTTGATCACCTACCGCTTGGTAATAGGGCAAGACGAAGGCAAGCCTATCGTCAAGCGCGAGATTTTGCGTTACAAGCGTAGCGCGCATGGCTCACCATTTCATTTTCTCGATTTCAAATGCGGCAACGGCTATGCCATCATTAACGAGGAAGATTTCAATAAAACCGAGCATGAATTAAGCCGGGAGAATCAAACCCTGGATTCGCCGGATATTCTTGCCATCAAGGGACTGGGGCAGTTTCAACGTTTCAAGGCGGCGAGCGCGTTTCGTCAATTGATCGAATCATGGCATGTCTCCGACTTCCATATCAGCGCGGCGCGCGGTACAAAAGATGCGGGCTATGCGGAACATCTTTCGGTGAGCGGCGACAATCTGCCCCTTGTGGCGCAATACTTGTATGAGAATCATCCCGATCGTTTCAATCGCATCCTGGAACGGATGCGAGATCGCATACCTGGCGTATCCCATGTTGAAGCCAAATCAACCGAGGATGGGAGGCTGATTTTACGCTTTCAGGATGGCGCGTTCAAAGACCCTTTCATAGACCGCTATGTTTCGGATGGCACAATCAAGATGTTTGCCTATCTGATCTTGCTCTATGATCCCCAACCGCATCCCCTGCTTTGTATCGAGGAACCGGAAAACCAACTGTATCCGCAGTTGATGGCGGAATTAGCCGAGGAGTTTCGTATGTACGCGAATCGTGGCGGGCAGGTGTTCGTGTCCACTCACTCCCCTGACTTTCTCAATGCCATCGAATTGGGCGAAGTGTTCTGGCTGACAAAAAAAGATGGGTTTACCGCGATTCTTCGTGCCGGCGATAATGTGCAGGTCAGCCAATACATGAGGGAAGGCGACCAAATGGGGTATCTCTGGAAGCAGGGGTTTTTCGAGGGAGCCAACCCGTGATGCGCGAGCCGGGTAGACGCTATGGCGAGCGCCATAGGATCAACTATGGAAAAGCGTCATAGAAAGGTGGGCAGATGGCGTAAATTGAGGAATTCTCGAATGAATGAGCGTACAACCTCAGAAAAACAAATGCCTCGGGCGCATGCAAAAGCAGAGGCGGGTCCGAGGCTTACATTCGTATTATAGCCAAACCGATGAGAGAAACACAAAATATTGGGTTCCGGCTAGTCCGGCTATAGGAAGAAACGATGCGAAAACAGGAAGCCTTGCAATTGCTGACCCAACACAAACCGGAACTGATCCGGCGTTTCGGGATCACCGACCTTGCCCTGTTTGGCTCCGTCGTGCGCGATTCGGCGCGACCGGATAGCGATGTGGACGTGTTAGTTAGCTTCGATGGCCCCGCTACTTCGGCACGTTACTTCGGGGTGCAATTCTATTTGGAAGACCTGCTGGGCTGCCCCGTCGATCTGGTGACGGACAAGGCATTACGCCCGCAGTTGCGGCCTTATGTCGAGAGGGATGCCATCCATGTCTGACGCGATTCAAACCAATGTGCCGCAACGTGACTGGCGTCTTTATTTGGCCGACATGATAGCTTTTTCAGAAAGAGTGCTGGCGTATACCGAAGGTTTCGACCAACCCCGCTTCGAGCAAAGTGGTCTGAATTACGATGCAACGGTACGCAATCTGGAGTTGATCGGCGAGGCGGCCACCCACATCCCACAGATAGTGCGAAACTTCGCACCACACATCCAATGGAGACAAATTGTCGCCATGCGCAATCGCTTGATCCACGGCTACCTGGGCATCGACAACGATACCCTGTGGAGCGTGATTCAGGGTGACATCCCGCCACTGCCGGCAAATCTGGAAGCATTACAAAAGGCGGCTGATGAAAATCAAATTCAATAGAGCGGATAAATCAACGCCATGGCATCCACACCTTCGAAAGGCACCCACAGATTGATGCAAGCCGGGTAGAGTGGACACGTTTTTTGTGCCTATTCTGATCAGTTTCTGCGATAAATTGTTGCTTCCGGCTAGTCCGGCTTAGGAGAAAAACGATGCGAAAACAGGAAACCTTGCAATTGCTGACCCAACACAAACCGGAGCTGATCCGGCGTTTCGGGATCACCGATCTTGCCCTGTTTGGCTCGACCGCACGCGATGAGGCGTGCGACGGCAGCGACATTGACGTGATGGTGAATTTTGATGGCAGCTCCACCGCCAAGCGCTATTTCGGTGTGCAGTTTTATCTGGAAGATTTGCTGGGATGCCCCGTTGATCTGGTGCAGGAAGGCGTCATTCGCCCCGAGCTGAAGCCTTATATCGAGAGGGATTTGATCCATGTTTGACCCTACACAAACCGGCGGTGTATGAGATGATTGACGCGATAAATGCCACATCGTACCAAGAAGCGGAACGGCTGATCGCCGAAGCTGCGGCTACCGGTGCAACGCAACTCGCTCTCGACAGCTTGCGCATTGAGGAACTGCCCGCGTCGCTCGGCAAGCTGACGTGGCTTGAATCATTAGACCTGTCTGGTTGTTATTGGCTGGAGGATATCAGCGGACTAAGCAAACTGGTCGCTTTGCAGTCGCTCGACCTCAGTGGGTGTGAGCAAATCACCGACCTCTCGGTGCTGGCGCAGCTTTCCGCTTTGCAGTCGCTCGACCTCAGCTGGTGTGAGCAAATCACCGACCTCTCGGTGCTGGCGCAGCTTACCGCGTTGCAGTCGCTCGACCTCAGTTGGTGTGAGCAAATCACCGACCTCTCGGGGCTGGCGCAGCTTACCGCTTTGCAGTCGCTCGACCTCAGTGGGTGTGAGCAAATCACCGACCTCTCGGGGCTGGCGCAGCTTTCCGCTTTGCAGTCGCTCAACCTCACTGGGTGTGAGCAAATCACCGACCTCTCGGTGCTGGCGCAGCTTACCGCTTTGCAGTCGCTCAACATCAGGGGGGG
>JBAYVP010000016.1:0-32511 GCA_041674485.1 Sulfuricellaceae bacterium | reverse complement strand
GTGCGGTTTTCCGGGTGCAGGGCAAGGCGCAACGACGAAGAATGGTTGTTCCATTCTGAGGAGTTGCAACGCCGCCATGCGCCCGGAAAACCGTGCAATCCAGCCCGTAGCGCTCTCACCAAACGGGTGAACGCAAAATATGTTACAAAGTTGTTTAGAACCACTGCGTTACATATCTTGACAAGCGGTCAACTGAGTTTTCTAGGATAATATCGCTTTCACTTTACAGGAATTCCCCCATGCGCCCGAGCAACCGCGCCCCGGACGAGCTACGCGCCGTCCGCATCACCCGCAACTACACCAAGCACGCCGAAGGCTCAGTGCTGATCGAATTCGGCGACACCAAGGTGATCTGCACCGCCAGCATAGAAGAAAAAACACCGCCTTTCCTGCGCGGCAAAGGCCAGGGCTGGACCACCGCCGAATATGGCATGTTGCCGCGCGCAACCGGCAGCCGCATGGATCGCGAAGCAGTCAGGGGCAAGCAATCCGGGCGCACCCAGGAAATCCAGCGCCTGATCGGGCGCTCCATGCGCGCGGTGGTCGATTTGAACGCCTTGGGCGAACGCACCATCCACCTCGACTGCGACGTGATCCAGGCCGACGGCGGCACGCGCACCGCCGGCATCACCGGCGCCTATGTCGCGCTGCACGACGCGGTTTCCCACCTGCTGGAGAAAAAGCTGCTCACTGTGTCGCCGATCCGCGATTTCGTCGCCGCGATCTCGGTCGGCGTATATCAGGGCGTGCCGGTGCTCGATCTGGATTACCTGGAAGATTCCGGCTGCGACACCGATATGAATGTCGTGATGACTGGCAGCGGCAGCTTCGTCGAAATTCAGGGCACCGCAGAAGGCGCGCCGTTTTCGCGTGATGAGATGAACGCGATGCTCGATCTGGCGCAACGCGGCATCGCGCGCTTGGTCGAGGTGCAGAAGGCGGCGCTGGGCGGTGGTTTAAGCGAGAGCGGCCACGCGCTCGAAGCCACAATGTGAGGTAAAAAGCGCGTCCGCCCTACCAGACTGCGCCGTATTTTCAGTATTCGGAGCAATACCCGTTGGTTGTTGCACCCTACAAGGGATGGCTTGTTCCTTGCTCGACAAGAAAGTTTTTCGGCTGACCAATATCATCTAGAATGCGGGCTACGATAGCTGATGTAAAAAGATCAGCACAGTAAATCGCAGTGGAAGCGGCATCATCATTGAAAACACTTTCGTCTCCATGTTCAAGAGTATTTGTGTAGCGTGCATTCATGCTGAAGTCGTGATGAACAATTTGCGATAGGAATGAGTAGATGTCTTTGTGATGTTCCAATCCTAGCGGAAATAACCGAGCTTTTTCAGACACCGTACTTGCCAAGCGAAAGCCGAACATTTTGGCATCCTTCAGTTGCTTGGCATCGAAAGCAGACAACCCGGACTTAATCTGTTCAGTACGGGTTGTTTCGCAAAGCTTTTCCCACTCACTCTCCTTCATTACCGCTGCCATCTGAAGGTAGCTGTACATCTGGGTAGGGGAGAGCCAGTCGACATAGAACGTCAACGACAACTCGTATAGCGTCCGCACCAACGATGCTGCATTGAGATAGAACTTATGCTCGAAAAGCAGCCTGATCGACATCAACGCTTCCTGAGCGCGCACCAATATCGAGTAAAGCGTGTGATGGTAGTGAAGGGTGACCATTCCTCCGCAATGAAAAATCTTGACCTGCTCCTTGGTGTTTTCTACTATTTTGATGAGCTTTTCAAGCGATACTTTATGTTCCGTTCGATTAAGACCAAGGATCGACGGAACGGTCTTGTGAACAACACTGACAATTCCTTTTATGTGAGAAGTGTAGGGGTTGTAGGTGCATTTTAATTGGCGAATCGCGATGCTCGATTCATCAAGGGAATCTGGCTTTCCGATAAGAATAACTGGCGGAGTGCGGATACCCAGCGACGCATATGCCCTATAGGTCGCAACATCATCCGAACAAACGAAGTCTATCAGGTCTGACTTGTTAGGGTTCGGGTAGATGTGGAGCGGAGGCCTATCGCCAAGGCGGATTAGATTTTCCATGTGCGCCACATCTTCGGCGGGCACTTGATCGCATATGTACTCAAAACCTCCAACGGCAGAGCGCCAGAATCCCACCTTTATGCGGTCAAGTGACAACCGTGTAGAGTAAATGGTAACTTTACCCTTCATATAGCTAAGATATTTGCTAAGAAATATCTCATCAATAATAACACCATCTCTTGTTTTTATCCGGTCAACAGGAACTTGCTTCGTCGGTAGGCCTCGCACTATGGCAAGAGGGTTCGCGCATATCGCTAAGGAATCAGACATGGGCTTGGTAATAGCTAATCGAGACAGGAGTATCTCGTGACTTCATCAGCAGCACTCATTTCTTCACCCCCGCCATTTGCGCGCGCGCATCCGCTATGCCGGCGGCCAGCGATTGCGCATTTTCGGAGCCCGGCGGCAGCAGTTTCTTCAGGCGCTCCCAATACTCGACTGCTGCGGCGAAATCCTTGCGGTCGTAGGCGGCTGAGCCTGCCAGGTCAAGCGCCATGTTGGATTCGGGGTCGAGTTTCAGCGCCTGTTCAATGATTTGGCGCGGCTTGCCCTCCAGTTTGCCGCCGGCTTGCGCGGCCAGCGCATCGGCATAGATGGCCAGCAGTGCGGCGTCTTTTTCGATCACCGGCAGGGCGTGTTCCAGCGCTTTCACGGCTTTGTCGAAACGCCCGAATGCCTTGTAGGAGCGCCCCAGCATGATCCAGCCTTCGAAGTCGTCGGGATTTTTTTCCTGCTTGGCGGCAAGGCCGGCCACCATGCGTTCGAGATCGACCATTCCGGTATTGTGCTGGGCGGCGGCATGGTCGATGGCATTGGGCGAACCCAGCCAGACATACAACAACGCTGCGGCAATGGGCAGCGCTATGGCCAGCGTCAGCGCCGTGGGCTTTCCGCCGACGTTTGCCGCTGCCGGGGTTTCGGCATCGTTGGCATCTTCCAGCAGGCGGCGCTGCAATTCTTCCCGGTCGTTGGCATAGTCGCCCGCGCTTAAGCTCCCGTCGGCAAAATCCCGTTCCAGTTCGCTTAACTGGTCGCGGTAGATGGCCGCATTGAGTTGCCGCCGGCTGGCGGAATGGGTCGCCTTGCGCCGCAGCAGCGGGTAGACCAGCAGGGCGAGGACGGCAAGGGTGAGCAGCGTGGCGGCAATGATAAAAGCAGTCATTTTTCGCCTCCATTCGCTGTCCGTTGTTTTCCGTCCTCTGCCAGCAGCGCTGCCGCGCGCTGATGGTCGGCGTCGCTCAGCGGCGTTTCCTGGATGTTGCGGCCACGGCGGAGCAGGAAGGCGACCAGCGCGGCGATGCCTATCACCAGCAATATAAAGGGTCCGAACCACAGCAGCCAGGTTATCGGCTTCACCGGCGGGCGGTAACGGACGAAATCGCCGTAGCGGGTGACCATGAAATCCATGACATCCTGGTCCGATTTGCCCTGCTTGATCTGGGCGCGTATCTCGCGGCGCAAGTCCTCGGCCAGTTCGGCGTGGGAGCCGGCCAGCGATTCGTTCTGGCAGACCAGGCAACGCATTTCCTCGGCTATGCCGATCAGCCGCGCTTCCACTGCCTCATCTTCGGCCAGCGGCGCGGCTTCCTTGGCTATCGCGCTGCCGAACGTCAGCATCAGCATGAGTATCGCCGTCACTATTTTCATTTTTGCAACTCCTTCACCAGCGGCAGTATCTTTTTTTCCAGCGCGTCCGTCGTCACTGGTCCGATCAGTTTGTAGCGAATCACGCCGCCCTTGTCGATCACATAGGTTTCCGGCACGCCGTAGACGCCATAATCGATGCCGACACGCCCGTCGGCGTCGAAAGCGGTCAGCGTATAAGGGTTGCCCAGCCTGTTCAGCCATTGCAGCCCATCGGCGCGCTGATCCTTGTAGTCCAGGCCGACGATGGGCACGGCGTTGGTTTTTGCCAGCCCGACCAGCACCGCGTGTTCCTCGCGGCAGGAGCTACACCACGACGCCCATACGTTAAACAGCCAGACTTTTCCCTGCATATCCTTGGGCGTAAATGTCGCGCCGTCCGCGCCTGTCAGTTGCGGCAACTGAAACTGCGGGGCGGGCTTGCCCACCAGCGGCGAGGGGATTTCATGCGGGTCTTTTTTAAGGCCGATGGCGAGAAACACCACCAGCACCAGGAACAGCCCGAGCGGAGCAAGGAAGCGCATCATTTCACCTCACCGCGTCTTAGTTTTTTGATCCGGTAGCGTCGGTCGGAAATCGCAACCAGACCGCCGAACGCCATCAGCAGGCAGCCGCCCCAGATCCAATCGACGAAGGGTTTGTAATACACGCGCACGCTCCATGCCCCGTCCTGGAGCGGTTCGCCGAGCGAGACGTAAACGTCGCGCAACAACCCGGCGTCTATCGCGGCTTCGGTCATCGGCATTGCCGAAGTGGCATAAGTGCGCTTTTCCGGGTGCAGGGTTTTCAGCACTTTGCCGGCTTGCGACAATTCGACATCCCCTATCATCGCGCTGTAATTTGGCCCCGGCACGGCATGCACGCCAAGTAGGCGGAAGGTGTAGCCGCCCACGCCGACCGTGTCGCCCGGCGCCATGCGCACGTCTTTTTCGGCCTCATAGCCTTTCACCATGGTCACGCCGACGACGAACACCGCGATGCCGAGATGCGCCAGATGCATGCCCCAATAGGCGCGCGGCGGCATCGCGCCGGCTTTGAGTCGCTCTAGTATCTGGAGCGCCGTCGCTGCGACTATCCATGTCGCGATCAGCAGCCCCAGCGCCACCAGCGGCGACCAGGAACCCATTAGCCAGGGCAGGATAGCGCCGGCGAGCAGCGCCGCAACAAACGCCGGGCGCAGGCGCTTAAACATATCCAAGGGCTGGGATTGCTTCCAGCGCGCAATCGGCCCGAACGCGATGAGTAACAGCAGCGGCGCCATAATGGGCGCGAATACGCTATTGAAGTAGGGCGCGCCGACCGAGAGCTTGCCTAAGCCCAGCGCATCTATAATCAGCGGATACAGCGTACCGAGCAGCACGCTGCCGGCTGCCACCACCAGGATGACGTTGTTCAACAGCAGCAGCGTTTCGCGCGAAACCAGGCTGAATGCGCCGCCCAGCCCGGTTTTCGGCGCGCGCCAGGCGAACAGCGTAAGCGAGCCGCCGACCACCACGGCGAGAAAGCCGAGAATGAATATGCCGCGACGCGGATCGGTGGCGAACGCATGCACCGAAGTCAGCACGCCGGAACGCACCAGGAAGGTGCCGAGCAGCGATAGCGAAAACGCGCCGATGGCCAGCAGCACCGTCCAATTCTTGAAGCAGCCGCGCTTTTCGGTCACTGCCAGCGAATGAATTAGCGCGGTGCCGACCAGCCAGGGGATGAACGAAGCGTTTTCCACCGGGTCCCAGAACCACCAGCCGCCCCAGCCGAGTTCGTAATAAGCCCACCATGAACCCAACGCGATGCCCAGCGTCAGGAATATCCACGCCGCCGTGGTCCAGGGACGCGACCAGCGCGCCCAGGCTGCGTCGAGACGACCCGAAAGCAGCGCGGCAATGGCGAACGCGAACGCCACTGAAAAACCGACGTAACCCATGTAAAGCATGGGCGGATGGAAAATCAGGCCGGGGTCTTGCAGCAGCGGGTTGAGCGAGCGTCCTTCCTCGGCAGCCGGCAGCAGGCGCTCGAAGGGGTTCGATGTGGTCAGGATGAACAGCAAAAAGCCCGCGCCGACCAGCCCGAGCACGCCCAGCACGCGCGCCACCATGGCATCCGGCAACTGGCGGGAAAACAGCGCCACCGCCAGCATCCAACTCGCCAACATCAGCAGCCACAGCAGCAACGACCCCTCATGGCCGCCCCACACGGCAGCGATGCGATAGACCAGCGGCAATTGCGTGTTGGACTGCTGGGCGGCATAGAGCACCGAGAAATCGTTAACGATAAACGCATACGTGAGGCAGCCGAAGGCGAACGCCACCAGCAGCCACAAAGCCAGCACCGACGGGCGCGCCAGACCTATCCAGGCGGCGTTGTTGCGATGGCTGCCGACCAGCGGCAGGATGCCCTGCACCAACGAAACCAGCAGGGCGAGGATCAGGGCGTAATGTCCGAGTTCGGGAATCATGCGTGTGTTATTGTCCTAAATTAAAAAGTGGGGATAGGTTCGGGTAAATTTAAGCCAAGGGAGGCACACTTTTGCACCCAGGCGGTCAGCGGTGGTTATTTCCGCGTGGGCACAAAAACGTGCTCAACCTACCAAGTTGTTACAGTGTGGCATCGAAAGGCTGTGTTTCGGGGAGAGCATTGCGGATTTGCTTGTCCAAAGCGCTTATGCCGCCAATAGTTCGCACTGCTCATCCTTTATCGCAGCTATCATTGCATTAGCTTCCGCCAATGCAGCGCTCATCCCCGGTTCGTCTTCAGGAAGCATCAGTAAAACAAGCCGATAGTCAGACCATTCTTTCAATGTAGCAGAATCATGTGGAGACTCGGGAATCATGAACAAGATCATTTCCTTTTCAATGGATTGCTGATGTCAGTGATTATTTCCGCGTAGGCGTAGCGTACCCCCCTTTTTTTTACCAAGCTGGCTCATTTAAGCGTTTTAGCCGTGCTTTGCGCTTGGTCCACCGCGTGTTTCGCTTCCGGCGGCATATAGTTTTCGTCGTGTTTCGCCAGCACTTCGCCGGCGACGAATTTGCCGTCTGCGCCCAATTTGCCCTGGGCAACCACGCCCTTGCCCTCGCGAAACAAGTCGGGAAGGATGCCGGTGTAGGCTACCGGAATTTCCTTGGCGGTGTCGGTGACGATGAAGTGCGCGGTGATGCCGTCGCGCTGCAAGCTGCCGTTCTTGACTAAGCCGCCGACGCGGAACACACGTTCCTTGGGCGCTTCGCCGGCGGCGATTTGCGTGGGCGTGTAAAAGAACACCAGATTGCTTTTGAAAGCGCTCAACACCAGCGCGGCGGCGATGCCCAAGGCAGCCAAGCCGCCGACGATCAGCGCAATGCGTTTGTGGCGGGGGTTCATGCGTTCATCTCCTCGGCCTCTTCAGCTTCGCGTTCGCGCCGCAAGGTGCGCAAAATATCGCGGCGACGCTTGCGGATCAACAGCGGCTCCACAACAAAAGCCAACGCGGTGACGCCGAAACTGCCCCATACGTAAAAGGCATAGCCGCCCATTGCTAAAAACTCGCTCAGGCTATTCCAGTTCATGTTTTGCCCATGCGCTATGTCCCTCGCGCTCCAGAATGATGCAGCGCACCCGCGCAAGCGCCGCAGCTATCGCGTACATCCAGAATGCCAGCGCCATCAGCAACATGCCCCACAACATGGTGTGCGCCATCGCCGGCGCTTTGGTCAGCGATACCGAGGCGCCCTGATGCAGCGTATTCCACCATTTCACCGAAAAGTAAATAATCGGCACATTCACCACGCCGACCAGCGCCAGCAGCGCGCCTGCCTTGTCGGCGCGGCGCGGGTCGTCGATTGCGGCTTGCAGCGCGAGAAAACCCAGGTAGAGGAAGAGCAATATCAGTTCCGAGGTCAGGCGCGCATCCCAAACCCACCACGCGCCCCACATCGGCTTGCCCCACAGCGCCCCGGTCCATAGGGAAAGTGCGGCGAACAGCGCGCCGGTCGGCGCCAGCGCCGAAGCCATCATGCCCGACAAGCGGGTGTTAAGCGCCAGGCCGATGCCCGCCCAGGCGGCCATTACCAGATAGATGAACATCGACATCCAGGAAGCCGGCACATGCACGAAAATGATGCGGTAGCCCTCGCCCTGCTGCGCGTCGGTGGGGGCGACGAAAAAGCTGATCCACAGGCCGGCTGCGGCGAACGTAGCACCTGCGGCGGCAAACCACGGCCACAGCTTGCCCGCGAGCGGATAGAAGCTCTGCGGCGAGGCGTACTTGAACCAATGAATTAATCTATTGTTCATTCCAAACCGATGCGTAATGCCGCCGTGGTCACCCACGGCGCGAAAAAAGCTGCCAATGTCAGCATTGCCGCCAGCAGCGACAAGTGGCCGGCGGCACTCAAACCGGCGGCGTCGGCCTCGACCGCCCCAGCGCCGAAAATCAGCACGGGAATATACAGCGGCAAGATCAAAAGCGAAAGCAATACGCCGCCGCCGCGCACGCCCAGCGTCAGCGCCGCGCCGATAGCGCCGACCAGACTGAGGATAGGTGTGCCCAGCAGCAGCGAAAGCGCGAGTATAGCTAATCCGCGCCCATCGAGATCGAACTGCAAGCCCAGCACCGGCGCCATCAAAACCAGCGGCAGTCCGGCCAGCAGCCAATGCGCCAGTATCTTGCCGGCCACCAGCACGCCCAGCGGCGCCGGCGACAACAGCATCTGCTCCAGGCTGCCATCGGCATAATCGGCGGCGAACAGGCGCTGCAAGGACAGCATCGCCGCCAATAGCGCGCCCACCCACAGGATGCCCGGCGCGATGCGGCGCAGCAATGCCGCCTCCGGGCCGATGCCGAGCGGGAAAAGACTCGCGACGATGACGAAAAAAAACAGCGTGGTCAACACCTCGCTCTTTTGCCGCAGCGCTATGGTCAAATCGCGCCGCACGACAGCCGCCAGCACTGCGATGGTAGAGATTCGTTTCATGCCGAAAGGTTCAAGACGCCAACCTCTACGATGGTGGCGTCGCGCAGCAGGTCGGAAAAAGGCACTACAGATTTGACCAGGACATCCATTACCGTCGCCATCGTTTCCGTTCCGCGCAGTCCGAAGGCTAACATTCCCTTCTCATTGTGCCACTGTTCGATCAATTCGGGCTGCGCCAACGAATCAATGCTGACGGGAATAACCGGGCGCATATCGGCTGCCTTGGCGCAGGCTATGAGCTTTTGCACATTTTCCCTATTCATAGCCACCACTACATCCACGTCCATCGTCACCCGTTGATAGCCATGCAGCGCCACCGCTAGGCCGCCCACCACCACATACTCGATGTTTGCGTCCGCCAATATTTTAATTATATTGAACATTCCCATGGCGTTTGCTCCAGAGCGTGGATTGTCTTCAGCTATCGGCACCTATAATAGAGCCAATATACGGCGAGTAAAGCCGGAGAGGACGCAAGGGAAAACTTGCCCCCTCTCCGGCTTTACTCGCCGTATGAGGAAAAATGATTGGAGTTCTAAACGGTTACAGCTTGGTTGGTAGAACGCGGCACGGCTAGTACAGCAGCGCGCAAATATTGTTACGTTGTTTGTAATCTTTCCCGTTCATGGTTCGACAAGCCCTCTAGGTCGGCTCAAGCCCGGTAGGCTGGGGTGAGGAACGAACCCCAGCATCTCACGCAACCTCGACCTCTGGGCTTCGCTTGCTTCCCCCCAGCTTATACTTTGCACGGCCACAATTTGCGGATTTAGCTGCGTCTCGCGGGATGCGATTGCTGCGCAAATTGTGGCCGCGCGAAGTATTAAAGTGATCGGGGTCAGGCTTAGAGGTCAATTACAGTGCCGGCGTCAAATCATTCAACTCTTCAATGCGTAACATCCGAATGTCTTTAACAGCGCCTTTAAACCACGGCAGTTGGGCGCTTACTGCTTGCGCTGCCAGCACACATTGTACGGCGGTCATTTGCGAATTGCCGAAGTAGACGCTTCCTTGCTGCCAAATGAACCCTCGGGCGACAAGTATGGCTTTAATTTCATTGTAAGCATTCTGCCAAGACGGCTTCCCGTATGAGTTTTGTAATATCTGCGTGTCTAGATCAAAAGCAATTGCATACATCCGTCCACCCTCTTTCGGAAAAGGAGGTTGCTCGGCTTGCTCAAGCAACCTTTGCAAGACAACATCATACTGACCCATGGCATTCTCCTCTTTTGAATCACTATCTTATTGATTGTAGCACGATTTTCTCATCCGCAATATCATTTTGGTTGTGCGTTGTTGTTTCAACAGGGAGCCGGCTCGATAGAATCGCGTAGATCAAGCGCTGAAACGGCTTTCCGGGCTACTTTGCCGGCGCGTCGGGATGCATGGCGCCGGGGGACGGGCCGGAAGGCGTCGGGCGCAATGCGCCGACGATGATGTTGTGCAGTGCGCCGGCCAGTTGGCGTCGGTCTTTGCCGTGCGGTGCCAGGATTGCTGCGAAATGGACTTCCGCATGGATGGTCGGGCGGCGCAGGATTTGTTGGAAGCTGTCGCCGAAGGAGAGTTCGCCGATATAGGCGGGCGCTGTGTCGATTTCCCGGTTTTTCCCGAAATAGGCTATCGTGACGGCTTGCACCGGTGTGTCGGCGTCGATGGCCGGTTGTAGCAGTGCGGCGTGGAAATGTTGGACGTGGCTGCCGTCGGTGGTGGTGCCTTCGGGGAACAATGCGATGTGGTCGCCGTTGCGCAGTGCGCTTTCTATGGTTTGGTTGGCGCGCAGGGTGTCGTGGCGGCGGCTGCGTTCGATGAACAGGGTGCCGGCTTTTGCCGCGAGGAAGCCGATCAGCGGCCAGGCGCGCACTTCGGACTTGGAAACGAAGCGTAGCGGATGCAGTGCGTTCAGCAGGTAAATGTCGAGCCAGGAAATATGGTTGGCGGCGAAGATGAGTCCCGTGCCTGCGCGTTGCGGGATGTTTCCCCGCACCGTCAGGCGGACGTTAAGAATCGCCAGCAGCTTTGCCGACCAGCTTTGCACCAGCCGCCGACGCATGGCGTGGCTGAGTAGCGGGAATAGAAGCGCTGCGGTCGATACGCCCTGAACCAGGTGCAAGCCGACGCGCACGGCGCGCAGCCAGCGGATGGTGGGTGCAGTCTGTGCGCTCAAATGGCAATTTGCTCCGTAACCAGCATGTCGCGCAAGCCCTTCAGCACGTTCTTGACGGCTTCCGGCGCTTCGATTTCGATGATCTGGTCGATGATCCAGGATTGATCTTTTTTGCCCATCACGTCCATGATGCGATTGCCGAGGTAGCGTAGCGGCGGGAAATCCGGTTCCTCGGTGTAGGCGAAAGTGGCGTAATCGTCCAGTCGGCTGTTCAGCAGCGCGACAAAGCGCGCCGGGTAGCTTTCCGCTTCGGGTGGCCCGAGCCGGGCGATTTGGTTGTCTTCGAGTATTTCGCCGAGGCGCTTGGCCAGCGCCTGGATAAATGCCGGGCGCTGCTCCTCGCTGAGGCGCTGGTAGGCGACCCGGTCGGCGAGTTGAATGAAGAAGGCGAGTAATTCGGCTATCATCGCGAAAGCCTGCTGTTGCGAGGCGATCTCGAATTTGTCCTTCTGGATGTGGGTGACGGTATCGGTAGCCACGCGCCACATGATGAATGCGACCACGCTGGCGATCTGCTGCGCGGTCTTGGGTTTGGTGGAGTGCCATTTAGTCTTTAAGCGCATGTCAGTATTCCCTCTTCGCCGGTTTCCACCAGGTGTGCCGGGTCGCTGATCCATTCGCTCCACGAGCCGGGATAGAGCCTGGAGCCGGACAGGCCGGCGGCTTCCATCGCGAGGATGTTGTGGCAGGCGGTGACGCCGGAGCCGCAGACATGAATGATGTGTTCGGGCGGCAAGCCGCCGAGCAGCCGCAGGTAGGTTTCGCGCAATTCTTCCGCCGGCAGCAGCGTGCCGCCAAGATCGAGGTTTTCTTCAAATGGCCAGTTGTATGTGCCGGGGATGTGGCCGGCGACCTTGTCCAGCGTTTCGTGCTCGCCGGTGAAGCGTTCTTCCGGTCGGGCGTCGAGTATCTTTTGGCGCGGATCGCGGCGGGCGGCATCGACTTCGGCGGCATCCACCCAGGCGTTGCGCTTAGGTGCTGCGTGGAAATGCGTGGCGCGAATGGTCGGCGCGTCGCTGCCGAGCGGGTGTTTGTCCCGCTTCCAGCGCGGCAGGCCGCCGTCGAGCAGCGCCACCGCATCGTGCCCCAGCCAGCGTAGCATCCACCAGAGCCGCACCGCCATTGAGCCGAAGCTGTCGTCGTAAACGACGACTTGTTTTCCCGCATCGACGCCCCACTGGCCGAGTTTTTCCGCCAGCACATCAGGCTCCGGCAGCGGGTGGCGTCCGTTGGTCGCGGTGCGCGGGCTGCTCAAGTCGTCGTCCAGGTGCGCATAGCGCGCGCCGGGGATGTGGCCGTGCGTATACGCGCGCCGCCCCGCCTCGGCGTCGGTCAGCGTGAAACGGCAGTCGAACACCACCCAGTCCGGGTCGTCGAGATGCTGCGCGAGTTGTTCGGTGGTGACGAGTGTGGTGAATTTTGTCATAAGGGGGTGATGGGTAATGGGGAATGGGTGATGCGCGATGGGGAATGGGTAAAAAACATCACCCATTCCCCTTCACCCATTACCAGAATTAATACCCTGCCTTGCCGTAAGGCTTAGGCAGGCCGGCGACCTTGGCAGCCTGTTTGGCCGGCATTTCCGGGAACTGGGTGTAGAGGTATTTGCTGTCGGTGCCGGGGCGGATTTTTTCCCAGTCTTTCAGCATTGCGCGGAAATTCGGCGTGTGGCCGTGTTCCTTGTATTGCTCGCGCATGTAATTGACGACCGCCCAGCGTTCATCGGTCATTTTGAGACCTTCGGCTTCGGCGATTACGGGGACGATCTCGTCGCTGTAGTCCGGTTCGAGCAGGTAGCCTTCTTCGTCGGTTTCGATTTCAACGCCGTTCACGGTGTATGCCATGGTATTACCTCCTTAAGTTGAGTAGTGGTTGAAAAAAATCAAACTGCATTTATGGATTTGTGCGGGATGAATATGCCGCAGCCCAGCTTGCGGTTACTGCCTATGCCGACTTGCTGCACGCGGATCGCGTGTTCTATCGGCAGTCCGTGCAACATCAAACTATACCCCGCAACGCTGCCGGCGTCAGTGCTTATGGTTTGCCGCTTGCCGCAGATGAAGCGCGTTTCTATACCCAGTTCGTCCAGCAAGCGCATGATGTCGCGGGTGAAACCCGCCTCGTCCGCGCTGCCGGTGGTGACGCGGTGCGCATACAGCGGCGTGTGACGGGGCAGCGCGCGGGGCTTGCCCTTGCCGACCAGCAGCGCGTTTCCGCCCACGTCCAGAGTCGCGCCCTCAATGGCGAGCGTATCGTTCGCCCGTTCTGCGGGCACGCGCAACACCAGCCGGGTGCGGTGGTTCAGGATCAATTCGCCGGCGCCGCTGTCGGCGCCGTGCATCGGGTGGATGCCGGCCAGCGCTTCATCCGCCAGCCACGGCAGGAGAGGCGCCAGCGCGCGGAACAACGCGTAGCCGTGATCCACCGGCACGCGCACACCGCGCAACGCAAATTGGATGTCGGTTACGGCGGCCTCATCGACGACGAACGCAGTATTTTCGCTGGGCCAGCCTATTTTATCTCTCCCGCTTTTTGCGTCGCAGCCCAATCCAGCAAAGCTCTTCCCCAGTGTTCGGCGGTTGCGGCGTCAATGTCGAATACGGTAAAGCGCTTGATTTCCCGAATGCGAACGCGCAGAGTTGAGAATTCCGCCGCGTGATCGACATGCTGCAATTCGATCTCCTGACGGAACGGGGTGGAAAGGAATTTGTCCAGCTTGGTAATCTCTTCCATCGTGGCTTGGCTATCCGGTTTAGGTTTTGGAATGGATTATATGGGGGATTTGCGCCCCTAATGCAAGGGAAAACGCTTTATATCCCAAGGAGGGGGAGTGCGGCATACCCCTTTCGGGTAGTATAAGCCCACCCATGAAGAATGATAGAAAGCCGGGCTGCAACGGTTGTAATATTCGCAGCACAGCGTTTGGAGCTTCCCCGGTTTTATCGCAACCGGGAGCCTGCAAGGTAGCGAGCGTTAGCAAAGAAGTGGTTCGCCACGAATGATAGGTTTGCCGAAAGGGATGCCGGTATTCCGGGCTTTGTTAAGAGTTTGGAAAAGCGTCCGTTTTAATTTTCTTAGGAGATTGATGATATGGCCAAGAAACAGCACGACACGCCAATGCTAGACCAGTTGGAAAGCGGCCCGTGGCCCAGCTTTGTAACCGGCCTGAAGCGCTTGGCCAAGGACAACGACATGATGGTTGACCTGATGGGCCAACTGGAAACCTCTTACAAGACCAAAAAAGGGTATTGGAAGGGCGGCACAGTGGGCGTGTACGGTTACGGCGGCGGCGTGATCCCGCGCTTCACCGAACTTAAGGACGAGCACGAGAAGCCCCTGTTCCCGGCTGCCGCCGAGTTCCACACCATCCGTATCATGCCGGCTGCCGGTATGCACTACACCACCGACCTGCTGCGCAAGATGTGCGATGTGTGGGAAAAGCACGGTTCCGGCCTGATTGCGCTGCATGGTCAATCCGGCGACATCATGTTCCAGGGCGCGACCACCGCCAATGTGCAAGTCGCTTTCGACGAACTCAATGAAATGGGCTTCGATCTGGGCGGCGCCGGTCCCGCCGTGCGCACCGCGATGTCCTGCGTGGGCGCCGCACGTTGCGAGCAATCGTGCTACGACGAAGCGCGCGCAATGCGCACCATGGTGAATAAGTTCCTGGACGACATGCACCGCCCGGCGTTGCCGTACAAGTTCAAGTTCAAGTTTTCCGGCTGCTCGAACGATTGCGTGAATTCCATTCAACGTTCCGACATGGCGGTGATCGGCACCTGGCGCGACAGCATCCAGACCGACGATGCGTTGGGCAAGAAGTGGTTCGCCAAGCACGGCATGGACGAACTGGTCAACGACGTGATCGCGCGCTGCCCGACCAAGGCGCTGGCGCTCAAGGACACTGCCAAGGTTTCCACGGCGGAAGGCATTTCCAGCGTCGCGCTGAACGACAGCCAATCGCTTGAAATCAGCAACCACGATTGCGTGCGCTGCATGCACTGCGTCAACGTGATGACCGGCGCACTGGCGCCCGGCAAGGACAAGGGCGTCACCATCCTGATGGGCGGCAAGCGCACCCTGAAGATCGGCGATTTGATGGGCACCGTGGTGGTGCCGTTCATGAAGCTGGAGTCGGACGAAGACTTCGAGAAGCTGGAAGAGCTGGGTCAAAACGCCATCGACTTCTTCGCCGAGAACGCGCTGGAGCACGAGCGCACCGGCGAAATGATAGACCGCATCGGCTTGGTTAATTTCCTGGAAGGCGTCGGTCTCGAAATAGATCCGAGCATGATCCTCCATCCGCGCACCAACCCCTACGTTCGCATGGACGGCTGGGACGAGGAAGTGGAAAAGGCGAACGAACGTAAAGCCAAGGCGGCCTGATAACCAGCCCAAAAACGAACTAAACGAGTTTGGAGAGAAACGATGAGTGAAATGCGCGAACCCATTGAGAGCGGCGTACCGGATCATGTGCAGTATCTGCACCCGCTGATGAAAAAGAACTACGGCAACTGGAAATACCATGACCGCCCCCGTCCCGGCGTGCTGCATCACGTAGCGAAAAACGGCGACGAAATCTGGACCGTGCGCGCTGGCACCGCGCGCCAGATGGATCACTACACCATACGTCAACTGTGCGACATCGCCGACAACTTCGCCGAAGGCCATGTGCGCTTCACCGCGCGCAGCAACATGGAATTCATGGTTTCCAGTGAGGCCAAGGTCGCCCCGCTGGTCGAAGCACTCACCAAGGCCGGTTTCCCGGTCGGCGGCACCGGCAATTCGGTGTCCATGATCGCCCACACCCAAGGCTGGCTGCACTGCGACATTCCCGGCACCGATGCGTCGGGCGCGGTGAAAGCGCTGATGGATGAACTCTATGAAGAGTTCATCCACGAAGAAATGCCGAACCGCGTGAAGATTTCGACTTCCTGCTGCGAAATCAACTGCGGTGGTCAAGCCGACATCGCCATTGTGATCCAGCACACCAAGCCGCCGAAAATCAATCACGATCTGGTCGCGAACGCATGTGAACGCCCCACCGTGGTGGCGCGCTGCCCGGTTGCGGCGATTCGCCCGGCGCTGGTGAACGGCAAGCCTTCTCTGGAAGTGGACGAAGCCAAGTGCATTTGTTGCGGCGCTTGTTTCCCGCCCTGCCCGCCGATGCAGATCAACGACCCCGAGTTTTCCAAGTTCGCGATTTGGGTGGGCGGCAAAAATTCCAACGCGCGCATCCGTCCCCAGTTCCACAAAATGGTCGCGTCCGGCATTCCCAACAACCCGCCGCGCTGGCCGGAAGTGTCGGCCATCGTGAAAAACATCCTCAAGGTGTACAAGGCCGACGCCCGCCCCTGGGAGCGTATTTCGGACTGGGTCGAGCGCATTGGCTGGCCGCAATTCTTCGAGAAGACCGGGTTGCCGTTCACCAAGTTCCATATCGACGATTGGCGCGGTTCGCGTTCGACGCTGAACGCATCCACGCATATCCGCTTCTGATCCGCAATTCGGGGAAATCTCCGGCGGCCTTTGGTTAACGGCCTGCCGGGGAATTTTGGAAACCTAAGTGAATTAGGTGATTAGCCAATTAGCCAACAGGATATTCTTAGGATGAAATTCGGGATTATGATCAATGAAGGCCCCTACAACCACCAGTCGGCGGATACTGCATTCCAGTTCGCCAAGGCTGCGATTGAAAAAGGCCACGAGATTCATCGTGTTTTCTTCTACCACGATGGGGTTAACAACGCGACCAAGCTGACTCAGCCGCCGCAGGACGACCGTCATATCGTCAACCGCTGGAGCAAACTGGCGGAAGAGCATGGCGTGGACCTGGTGGTTTGCGTTGCCGCCGGCCTGCGCCGCGGCATTGTGGATGAGAACCTGGCGCCGGGCTTCAGGATTTCCGGGCTGGGGCAACTGGTGGAATCGGGGATACAGGCAGATCGCATGGTCGTCTTCGGCGATTGATTTAGGGAGAAATCATGACTGAGAGCACAGGTGGTATCGATATGGATGAAGATTCCGAAGGTACTGTAAAGAAATTCGCTTTTGTTAACCGCAAGGCGCCTTACGGCACGGTATATGCGTTGGAGTCGCTGGAAGTGGTGTTGATCAGTGCTGCTTTCGATCAAGATGTCAGTTTGATGTTCATCGACGACGGCGTTTACGAACTCAAGAAGGGCCAGGGCACCAAGGCCATCGGCATGAAAAATTTCTCGCCGACCTACCGCGCGCTGGAAGGCTACGATATCGAGAAGCTGTACGTCGAGCAAGAGTCGCTCGAAGAGCGCGGCCTGACCGAAGCGGATCTGCTGGTCGATGTGGAAGTTTTGAGCCGCGCCGACATGGCGGCCTTGATGGAAGAGCAAGACGTTATTTTAAGTTTCTGATTGGGGACGCATTATGTTGCATATCGTAAACAAATCGCCGTTGGAAAAAAATGCGCTGGAAAGCTGCCTGGGCCACGCTGTGGCCGGTAGCACCATACTGCTGATCGAGGATGGCGTTTATGCCGTAACCAAGGGTAACAAGGTGGAAGCCGCCATGAAGAAAGCCATGGAAAGCTGCACCGTTTGCGCCCTGTGGCCGGACCTCGAAGCGCGCGGCATGCAGGATACGGTGATTGACGGCGTAAAGCAGGTCGATTACAACGGTTTTGTCGATCTGGTGGCGGAAAGCGCTACGGTTCAATCGTGGCTGTAATTTTTTGGTTTTAACTTTAAGGAGAAAAGCATGGGTTTTGAAATCAATGGTAAGACCTACGAAACCGACGAAGAAGGCTACTTGGTCAACCTCGCCGAATGGGATGAAAACGCCGCCAAGCATCTGGCAGCGGAAGAAAAAGTCGAAATGACGGAAAGCCACTGGGAAGTTGTCAACTTCCTGCGCGAGTACTACAACGATTACCAGATTGCTCCCGCCGTGCGTGT
This sequence comes from Sulfuricellaceae bacterium, assembly GCA_041674485.1. GTDB lineage: Bacteria > Pseudomonadota > Gammaproteobacteria > Burkholderiales > Sulfuricellaceae > JAGXQV01. Next base: position 14,761 of record JBAYVP010000016.1, on the reverse strand, counting down.
GCTGACCAAGGCTATCGGCAAGAAGCTCGGTCCCGATAAGGGCAACAGCAAGTACCTGTACGAGTTGTTCCCCTACGGCCCCGCCAAGCAAGCCTGCAAGATCGCCGGCCTGCCCAAGCCGACCGGCTGTATTTAAGCAATCGCTTTGTTGGCAATTTGGCTGCCTGCGGGCAGTCCGGTTAGTTGGAAACGACGCGAGGGGGGACGGTGACGCACCGCCTCCGCTTCGTCGCAAGATAATGCAGTTTAGCCGTCAAGTGGCTTGACCGCGCAACATTGAACCCGGGGGAAGTTTCATGTCGTCATTGACCGTGCTGTACGCTTGCCTGTTTTACGCTGCGACCGCCATGCTGGTGGGCGGCTTGGCGTACAAGATTCGCGATTACGCCCGCACTCCGGCGCCGTTGAAAATCCCGACCACGCCCGCCCCGACCACCAATGTCGGCGTGGTGCTGCGCATGGCGCGGGAAGTGGCACTGTTCGAAAGCCTGTTCAAATCGAACAAGTGGATCTGGCTGTTCGGCTTTTTGTTCCACGGCGCTCTCGCGTTGGTGCTGATGCGCCATTTTCGTTATTTCACCGAGCCGGTGTGGTTCTGGGTGAACTGGATACAGCCGTTCGGCACCTATGCCGGCTTCGCCATGCTGGCCGGCCTGGGCGGATTGTGGGCGCGCCGTTTCCTGGTTGACCGGGTGCGCTACATCACCACGCCGTCCGACCATCTGATGCTGTTGCTGTTGATCCTGATCGGCATGAGCGGGCTGATGATGCGCTTCGTTTCGCATACCGACATCGTTGCGGTCAAGTCGTTCTTCCTCGGCTTGATGACGTTCCATTGGCAACCGTTGCCGGCGGACGCTCCGCTGCTGATACATTTGGCTCTGGTGGCGCTGTTGATGATCGTTTTCCCGATCAGCAAACTGTTGCATGCGCCCGGCATCTTCTTCAGCCCGACACGCAACCAGAAGGACGACCCGCGCGAGCGCCGCCACTTGGCGCCGTGGGCGGCGGAATTAGAGAAATGAACTTAGGGACTAGAGGCTAGAGACTAGAGGCTAGGAATTAGAGGTCAGTAGGGGGTTAGGGTGAAAGTCGGAGACTGCGAGGGTTTTACTAGCCTCCAGCCTCTAGCCCCTAGCCTCTAATACAAGGAGCAATCGTGGCTGCGGCAAAATTCGAAGTACCGGCATTTAGAGAATATTCAGTCCCTCCGGCAGTCAAGGAAGGAACGATGGCGCACATCAAATCCTTCCCGGCCAACGCGCCCATCCAGGAGGCCATCGGCTTCCCCGGTGAATTGGTGGAAGACTGGCACGACAAGGCGATTGCCAAAATGGGCGATCTGCTGGGCAAATATCGTTCCCTCAAGGTGTTCATGGATGCCTGCGTGCATTGCGGCGCATGCACCGACAAGTGCCATTATTTCATCGGCACCAACGATCCGAAGAATATGCCGGTCGGTCGCCAGGAATTGATGCGCAAGGTTTACCGCCGTCATTTCACCTTTGCCGGAAAATATTTTCCTGCGCTGGTCGGCGCAGTTGACTTGACCAAGGAATTGCTCGACGAGTGGTACAGCTATTTTTACCAGTGTTCCGAGTGCCGCCGTTGCTCAGTGTATTGCCCTTACGGCATCGACACCGCCGAAGTCACCATGGCAGGGCGTGAGATACTCGACACGGTGGGGTACGGTCAGAAGTACACCAACGAGATCATGGGCAAGCTGCACCGCATCGGCAACAACCTGGGCTTGCCCGGCCCGGCGCTGGAAGACACATTGCAGGGACTGGAAGAGGACATTTTCGACGACATCGGCGTGCCGGTTAAACTGCCGCTTGATTTGGAAGGCGCCGAAATCATGCTGGTCACCCCCAGCGCGGATTTCTTTTCCGAACCGCATGTGGAAAGCCTGATCGGCTACGCCAAGGTGTTCCATGCCGCCGGCGTCAAATGGACGCTGTCCTCCACCGCTTCGGAAGCCGGCAATTTCGGCATGTTCATCGGCAGCTACGCGAACATGCGCCGCGCAGCGCTGCGCATACGCCAAGCCGCGCTGGAACTGGGCGTGAAACGCATCGTGGTGGGCGAGTGCGGCCACGCTTGGCGCGTCGCGTACAGTTTCTGGAACACCCTGACCGGCGTTGGCGCAGGCGGCGAAGACCCGTTCTCGATCGAACTGCAAAAACAGCTCGACCCGCGTTACCCTGCGCCGCAGCACATTTGCGAATACACCCACGACTTGATCCAGCAGGGCAAGCTCAAGTTCGACAAGAGCGCCAACGATCACCGCACCATCACCTTCCACGATTCGTGCAACGTCGCGCGCGGTTCGCGCATGGGCAATACGCCGGGCGGCCAGTTCACGATCCCGCGCGACATCATCAAGGCGGTAGCCAACAATTACTACGACATGGCTGCGGAAACGATAGGCGAGGGCACTTTCTGCTGCGGCGGCGGCGGCGGCCTGCTGACCGACGATTTGATGGAAATCCGCGTCAAGGGCGCATTGCCGCGCATGGAAGCGCTCAATGACGTGGTGAAGGAAAACGGCGTGAATTTCATGGCGGCCATCTGCGCAATCTGTAAGGCGCAGTTCACCAAGGTAGTGCCGTATTACGGATTCGATATGAGCATGATAGGTGGCGTACACCAGTTGGTAAGCACCGCCATCGTGCTCGAAGTCCCCGAAGAGACTGAAAGCGCTGAAGAAGCATAAGGAATAGTAAGGAATAGATTGGTAACCTCTGAAGGTTGGGTGCGCTCGCGTGCATCCAACGGCAACGCTGATTATTAAGGAGAGAAAGCAATGTCCGTATCCCCCGACAAACTGAACCAACCCAAACTCATGAACTTCCGCCGGTATAAGGAAGGCCAGAATGAGTACCGTTCATGGCAGGACAAGATTTTTGACGCAGGCTGGTCGCACAAATGCCCGGAATACGTGCTGAGTACGCCTCCCTGCCAAGGCAGTTGCCCGTCCGGTCACGATGTGCGCGGCTGGCTCAACATTGTGCGCGGCGTCGAGAAACCGCCGGTCGGACCCGACGGCAAGCCCTCCATGCCGTGGCAGGAATACGCCTGGCGGCGCATGACCGAAGCCAACCCGTTCCCGGCGATCATGGGGCGCGTTTGCCCGGCGCCGTGCCAAGGGGGATGTAACCGCAGCCAGGTGGACGAGTTCGTCGGGATCAATTCGATTGAGCACTTCATCGGCAACTGGGCGGTCGAGAACAACATGGCTTTCGCCAAGCCCACCCACAAAACCGGTAAGCGCGTGGCCATCGTCGGCGGCGGCGTGGGCGGCCTGTCCTGCGCGTACCAGTTGATGCGCAAAGGGCATGACTGCGTAGTGTTCGAATCCAGCGCCAAGCTGGGCGGCATGATTAGTTTCGGCCTGCCGGCTTACCGCACCCCGCGCGATGTCGTCGATGCCGAAGTCAAGCGCATCGTCGATATGGGGCTGGAAGTGCGGCTAAACACCCGCGTCGGCAAGGACGTGAGTTTCGCCGATTTGCGCAAGGATTACGACGCAGTGTTCATCGCTATCGGCGCACAGACCGGCAATGTGATGCCGATACCGGGATTCGATGCGCCCAACTGCATCGATGGCATTACTTTCCTGCGCAAATTCAACGAAAACCAGATGGATCACGCGGGTGAACGCATCATCGTTATCGGCGGCGGCGACACCGCAATGGACGTGGCCGCCGTTGCGCGCCGCCTGGGCAGCCAAAAGAAGGACGCCGAGGGCACGGATAACGCCAAGGTGATCGTCGCCGCCCGCGAAAGCGATGGCGGGCGCGCTCAGAAAGGCGGCGGAATATTGCGCAGCAGTTCCGAAGTGGTCGTGGCCTATCGTCGCCATGTTCAGGAAATGCCGGCATCCAAGCACGAACTGGATGCGGTGATTCAGGAAGGCGTTGAAATCCAATCGTGTGTCAACCCGCTGTCGGTAGTGAAGGACGAGAGCGGCAAGGCGGTTGCGCTACGGGTGATCCAGGTCGAATGGGTCAACAAGAAAATGGTGCCGAAGGAAGGCTCGGAATATAACATTCCGTGCGATCTGATCGTCTCGGCGGTGGGTCAGTCGGTGAACTGGTCCGGGATGGAAGAACTCAAAAACGACCGTGGTCTGGCCAAGGTAGACAAGAATTTTCAGGCTGTCGGCCAGCCCGGCGTGTTTATCGGCGGTGATGCGGTAACGCCGTACCTGCTGACTACCGCAATCGGCCATGGCCGCATAGCTTCTGAGGGTATAGATCACTACCTGAAGGGCGAAGATTTGGGCAAGCGTCCCAAGGTGGATGTGCATTACTGGGATCTGCTGCGTAAGCAAATCGAAGTCGGCAAAGCGCCGGAAACCTATCGCTCGCGCACCAAGGAAGAAGTCATCGCGGAAGAAGGCTCCGCCAAGGAGATCGACTTGGGGCTACGCGGTTCCGATGTCGCCAAATTCGGGCTGCACAACTTCGAAAACCGCTCCGACAAATACGTGATGCCGGCCACCGAACTATTCCTCGGGCATTTCTCCTTCACCCCGCGCAATGAGCGCGAGCTGGTCGAGATCAACGCGGAAAGCGTGCTGGGCAATCTGGACGAGCGCATCGTCGCACTGACGGAGAAGCAAGCACAGGGCGAAGCCAAGCGTTGCATGAGCTGCGGCCTGTGCTTCGAGTGCGACAACTGCGTGATCTACTGCCCGCAGGGCGCGGTCAAGAAGACGCCAAAGGCGCAGGCGACTACCGGGCGTTACGTGTATACGGACTATGCGCGCTGCATAGGCTGCCACATCTGCGCCGACGTGTGTCCGACCGGATACATCAAGATGGGTATGGGTGAGTAGATGCGTATGAGCAATCCAGCAAGCTTTCTTAATTGGCAAATTGCGCTTAATTGGCGAATCGCGTTGAACTGGCTGGGGGCGGCTTGCGCGGCGCTCCTGCTGTTCGGCGTGGCGATTTCCGGTGCGGGCGCCGACGAGGGCAAGCACCAGATAGACGCCAAGGGTGACAAATGCGTTCGGGACACCGAATACATGCGCCGCAACCATATGGTGTTGCTCAAGCACCAGCGCGACGACACCATGCGCAAAGGCATACGCACCACGCAATACAGCCTGAAGAATTGCGTCGACTGCCATGCCAGCCCGAAAAACAATAGCGTGATCGGCTCCAATGACAATTTCTGCCAGGGATGCCACAGCTATGTCGCTGTCAAGCTGGATTGCTTCGAGTGTCATTCCAGCAAGCCCAAGGACACGGCACACCCGCTCCAGGCCGGACAAATGCAGGCAGGGGCGATGGTAACTGCACCGCCGGGCACAAGCTCTGATGAGGGACGCAAATGAGCAACATGGACAAAACCCAAAAAGACGCCGGCAGCGGCAGGCAATTCACCCGTCGGCAATTCGTCGGAGCCGGCGTGGCCGCAGCAGCGGGATTGGCGATTGCGCCCGGCGTGACTTTGCTTGATCTCGCTCATGCGCGTCCCGCCGATCAGGCAGCGGACGGCGCCAAGCGCTGGGGTATGCTGGTTGACACCAACCTGTGCAAAAACGGTTGCACCGACTGCGTAGCGGCATGCGGCAAAGAAAACGGGTTTGCATCGACCGGACACCCGGAAACCGATCCGCAGTGGATACGCAAGATCGAACTGAAGGAAATCAAGAGCGGGCGCACCCATTCCCTGCCGATGATGTGCCAGCACTGCGCCACGCCGCCGTGCGTGGACGTGTGTCCGACCGGCGCGTCTTTCAAGCGCGCCGACGGGATAGTGCTGGTTGATCGCCATATCTGCATCGGTTGCCGCTATTGCATGATGGCCTGCCCGTACAAGGCGCGCTCTTTCGTGCATGAGGAGCACCACGACCAGAATCCCGACGTGCCGCGCGGCAAGGGGTGCGTCGAGGGTTGCACAATGTGTGTGCAACGCGTCGATCGCGACCTGTTGCCGGCCTGCGTCGAAGCCTGCAAGGCGGCAGGGCACGAAGCGATGCTGTTCGGCGATTTGAACGATCCCAACAGCGAAATTTCCAAGCGCGTCGCCACCTATGCTTCCACCCAGGTGCGCGCCGATCTTAACCTGAACACCGGCATCCGTTACCGGGGGATTTGATGAAATACGAAGATTTCCAACGCATTGAAGAACGCGCGTTTTATGCGCTGTTTGCGCTGTTCGGCGTAGTTGTGCTGCTCGGCGCGGGCGCCTGGCATTACATGGAAGAGCATGGGCATGTCGTAACCGGCATGAGCAACCAAGTGGTGTGGGGCATACCGCACGTATTCGCGATCTTCCTGATCGTCGCCGCGTCCGGCGTGCTCAACGTCGCATCCATCGGCTCGGTGTTCGGCAAGACGCTGTACAAGGCACGCGCGCCGTTGTCCGGCATGTTGGCGCTGGCCATGCTGGGGGGCGGCTTGGCCGTGCTGATGTTGGACCTGGGGCGCTCCGACCGGATCATCATCGCATCGACCTACTTCAACCCCACATCGGTGTTCGCCTGGAACGTTATACTCTATTCCGGCTTTTTCGGCATCGTCGCCGCTTATCTGGTGTCGATGATGGCGCCGCGCATGAAGGCTTATTCTAAGTACATCGGGTTGGCTGCCTTCATCTGGCGCGTGATTCTCACCACCGGCACCGGCTCCATATTCGGTTTCCTGGTGGCGCGTCAGGCTTACGATTCCGCGTTGCTGGCGCCGATGTTCATCGTGATGTCGTTCTCCTACGGGTTGGCGGTGTTCATCCTGGTGCAATCGACCATGTATAGCTGGAATGGACTGATGCTGGACGCGGCCATCAGGCGCAGGATGAAAAATCTGCTGGCGATATTCGTCTCCGCCGTGCTGTATTTCACCCTGGTCTATCACATGACCAACCTATATTTTGCCAAGCAAACCGATTTCGAGCGCTTCATCCTGCTCGACGGCGGCATCTATACCTCGTTGTTCTGGTTCGGCCAGGTTATCGTCGGCAGCCTGATTCCGCTGGCGATACTGTTCCATCCCCAGCTTAGCAGCCGTTGCAGCGCGGTGGTGGTGGCGTCGGTGCTGATCATATTCGGCGCATTTTGCCAGCTTTACGTATTTATCATCGGCGCTCAGGCATTCCCGCTCAACCTGTTCCCCGGCATGGAAGCCACCAGCAGCTTCTTCGATGGGCGCATGCCGCATCCCTACACCCCCAGCCTGCCGGAAGTGCTGCTCGGCCTGGGCGGCATCGGGGTTGCCGGCCTGATTACCATGGTGGCGGTGCGCGCGTTCCAATTCATGCCGCGTGACGACTACGACCAAACGGTCAAGGCCGAAATTGCCCCTGAGTAAAGGCAGTTCTGAGTGCTGAGTGGCGGGTGCTGAGTAAAACCTTCAGCACTCAGCACTCAGCACTCAGCACTCAGCACTCCATGTCCCACGTACTGATCTCCGCTGCGCATAAATCCTCCGGAAAAACCACCGTCAGCATCGGCTTGTGCGCCGCGCTAAGAAATCGCGGGCTGGCGGTGCAGCCGTTCAAGAAAGGCCCCGACTACATTGATCCGATGTGGTTGACCACCGCCAGCGGACGCACTTGCCGCAACCTGGATTTTTACCTGATGAGCGGCGACGAAATCGCCGCCAATTTCGTGCGCCATTCGTGCGGCGCGGATTTCAGCCTGATCGAAGGCAACAAGGGCTTGTACGACGGCCTCAACCTGGACGGCAGCAACAGCAATGCGGCGCTTGCCAAGCTGTTGCAAGCGCCCGTCGTGCTGGTCATCGACGCGCGCGGCATGACGCGCGGCATCGCCCCGCTGATACTTGGCTATCAGGCGTTCGACCCGGATATCCGGATCGCCGGCGTGATTCTCAATAAACTCGGCGGCGCGCGTCATGAAAGCAAGCTGCGCGCGGTGATCGAACATTACACCGATGTGCCGGTGATCGGCGCGGTGCATCACGATGCGCGCCTCTTAATCGTCGAGCGTCACCTCGGCCTGATGCCCAGCAACGAAGCCGAAACGGCGTTGCGCCGGACTGATGAAATCGGCGCGCTGGTCGGCGCACAGGTGGACCTCGATAAATTGCTGCAAGTCGGCGCAGCCGCGCCCGCCGTTGCGCAAATAGATTTTGCCCGGCAGGAAACTATTTCGCCCGTTTGCGGTACAAAGGTGCGCATAGGGTTGGTGCGCGACCGGGCGTTCGGTTTTTATTATGCCGACGACCTGGAAGAACTGGCGGCGGCAGGCGCTGAACTGGCGCCGATAGATGCGCTGCACGACGCGCATTTGCCGCCGTTGGACGGTCTGTTCATCGGCGGCGGCTTTCCCGAACTGCTGATGGACGAACTGGAAGCGAACGCGACATTGCGCGAAGAAATGCGCTGTGCAATCGAAGCCGGGCTGCCGGTATACGCCGAGTGCGGCGGCCTGATGTACCTGTCGCGCAGCCTGACGTGGCGCGGCAAGACCAGCCGCATGGTGGGCGTGATCCCCGGCGATGTGGTGATGCACGACAAGCCGGTCGGACGCGGTTACGTGCGATTGCTGGAGACGGCGGCGCATCCCTGGCAAGAAGGTCGCCAAACCGGGGCGGAACGGCTGGCGCACGAGTTCCATTATTCCAGCCTGGAGAATCTCGACGCGAAGCTGGAATATGCTTACGAAGTAAAACGCGGCGCCGGCATAGACGGAAGCCATGACGGCCTCATCTACAAAAACCTGTTGGCATCGTATGCGCACTTTCGCAGCCTGCAAGGCGACAACTGGGCGCGCCGCTTCGTGGCCTTTGTGCGGTATCAGAGGACAGGCATCAGAAGACAGAAGACAGAGGACAGAGGACAGAAGGCAGAGGTTTGATCGTCCTTATGCTCTGTGCTTGTTTTTTTACCTCGTTCCCACGCGCGGCGTGGGAATGCAGTCCGGGACGCGCTGCGTCCCGAATCCGGTGTGTGCGTTTCATCACCCATTCCCCATCACCCATCACGATTCACCAACAAGGAGATAGCAATGATCACAGTCACAACCAGCGCAGCCGAGCAGATCCGCCAGGCTGCCGCAAATAACGACGCCGTAGGCATGGCATTGCGCATCGCCGCGCGTCGCGAGTTCGACGGTTCGATTCAGTATGGCATGGGATTCGACGACGGTACGGAAGAAGATATCCAGGTCGGCGCGCCCGAAGGGATGATGGTGCTGGTCGCCCCGGAGCATCAGGAGTTGCTGACCGGCGCGACGCTGGATTATGTGGAAATGTCGCCGGGCGACTTCCGCTTTATTTTCATCAACCCCAACGATACCGGCGGCTCCTCGTGCAGCACGCCGAAACAGGGCGGCGGCGGTTGCGGCGGTTGCGGCGGCGGATGCCACTGACCAATGCCTGACGCATTGCGGGTAAATGAACGGCGGACTTGCTCCGCCGTTTTACGTAGCCGCACCGTTAATCCTAAGTCGGACTATTGCCGGAACCAAAAATATTTACCGCAGAGACGCCGAGACGCAGAGATTTTGTAGCGTAATGGTATGCTTTCACCCTCCGTTATATTTCTCCGCGCCTCGGCGTCTCTGCGGTGAAAAAGAATTACCCGGAGAGCCGCGCCAGTGCTTGATCTACGACACATTCTTTGCAAAAAATGCAACAACTTGACTGATAAGCGACTAAAAACCCAGTTGAACCGCAGAGACGCTTCAGGCGCTGATAAAAGACAATGAGTTAAGCGGTTGTTCGACATCGCCCATTTGGTGAGGCGGAAATTTGTTGTAATTTATTTCTCCGCGTCTCCGCGTCTCTGCGGTAAATATTTTTGGGTTCCGGCTCGGTCCGCAGCTTAGGTTAATTCTACGTCAGGTGGCGCCCGCTTTGCAGCAAGGTGGTGATGGTGTCGGCGGGTAGCGGGCGGCTGAAGAAAAAGCCCTGCGCGTCGCAACATTGATGTTCCCGCAGGAACAGGAACTGGTCGCGGCTTTCCACCCCTTCGGCGATGACTTTGAGGTGCAGGCTTTCGGCCAGCGCGATGATGGCCTGGGCGATGCTGGCGTCGTCTTCGTTGGTGGTGACGGTGCAGATGAAGGATTTGTCGATCTTGATGGTGTCGATGGGAAAGCGCTTCAGGTAGCTCAAGCTGGAATATCCCGTGCCGAAATCGTCGATGGATAGCCAGACCCCGACGGATTTGAGTTGGTTCAACAGGCCGAGCGCTTCCTCGGCGTTCTGCATGACCGTGGTTTCGGTCAATTCCAGCTCCAGCCAATTCGGATCGAGTCTGGTTTCGTCGAGAATTTCCACCACCTTTTCGGCCAGGTCTTTTTGTTTGAGCTGGCGCGCCGACAGATTCACCGCCATGCGCATTTTCGGCAGGCCTGCGTCCTGCCACGCCTTGTTTTGGGCGCAGGCCTGGCGCAGCACCCACTCGCCTATCGGCACGATCAGGCCGGTTTCCTCAGCCAGCGGAATAAACTGACCCGGCAGGATTTCCCCCTGGTCGGGATGCTGCCAGCGCACCAGCGCCTCCATGCCGGTGATTTTGCCGGTTTCGATTTCCACCTGGGGTTGATAGTAAACCATCAATTCGTTGCGCTCCAATGCGCGGCGCAGATGGTTTTCCAACGCAAACAGCGCAACGGCGGCATCGTTGCCGGAGTTGCGGAAAAACTGGAGATTGTTGCGCCCCTGAGATTTGGCCAGGTACATGGCAATATCGGCGGCCTTGGTCAGCGCCTCCACCGTTTTGCCGCTGTGCGGGTAAAGGCTGATGCCGATGCTGGTGGTGATGAATACTTCCTGGCCTTCCAGCGTGTAGGGTACGGCAACCGCATCGAGTATTTTCTTGGCGACATCGGATACGCTGTTGGCGTCGCTCATCTCGGACAGGATCACGGCAAATTCATCGCCGCCCAGCCTGGCCGCCGTATCGCTGCGGCGGATGCAGCCGGCCAGGCGGCGCGCGGCTTCGACCAGCAAGCGGTCGCCGGCTTTGTGGCCGAGCGTATCGTTGATGATCTTGAAGCGGTCGAGGTCGAGGAGCATCACCGCGACCATGGATGAATCGCGGTCGGCGCGGACGATGGCGCGCTCCAGCCGGTCCTGGAACAAAATGCGATTCGGCAAATTGGTCAGATGGTCGAAGAAGGCCAGTTGATGCAAGCGCTGTTCGTTTTCCCGCGCGACCGTGATGTCGGAAAAAATCGCCACATAATGCGTCGCAACACCCCGTATGCTCTTAACCGCGCCGATGGACAGCCATTCCAGGTAAATCTCGCCGTTCTTGCGCCGATTCCAGATTTCTCCTTCCCAATGGCCTTCACCGGTCAAAGACGCCCACATGGCTTCGTAGAATACTTTATCATGGCGGCCTGAATTCAGAATGGTCGGCATCTTGCCAACCACCTCATCGCGGCTGTAGCCGGTCACGCGCGTAAAAGCTTTGTTGACGTTAAGAATGTGTCCCTGGGTATCGGTGATTAACACGCCTTCCGTGGAGTACTCGAAAATATCATCCGCCACTTTCGAGATATACCCAGGCTCCTGGCTCAGGCCGGCGCTCAACGCGTAGATGCGCTTGCGCAACGCAAACGCGTGATCCAGCAGCGTGGCGTATTTCTTCTTTTCGACAATTTCTCCCGACGCGGCCATGCTAAGTATCATGCGCGCCGCCTGATGCATGCGCCGGTGAATTTCACCTATCTCGATAAATTCCGCCGAATCCACCAACATCGGGTGGTGGGTGTTGTAATACCATAGTCCGAAATGGCAGCGAGCATGGGCGTCTTCGACCATATCGTCGGGAAAGGGCGTAAGGCGGCGCGTGAGGGTCTCGAACAAGCGGGCGAGCCATTTGGTATGGCTATCCAACACCCGCTCCAATTGTCTTGAGCACTCCTGGATTTCTTCGGGGCTAGGCTCTGAGGGAAACATATTCATTGATGCAAATGACCGAAGACATATTACAATGTCATTGTAAGCCAAATGACCGGTTTTTTCGCGGATATTTGGATCGGCCTGTCATCGATTGTTGCGCGCCGAGTCGAAATACGGTCGGGTGCGATAATCCCCAACGTCACCGCCAACAAGGAGTACGATGAAACCACCTGAACTGCTGTTGCCCGCCGGTTCGCTGGAGAAAATGCGCACCGCCTACGCCTACGGCGCGGACGCGGTCTATGCCGGACAGCCGCGCTATAGCTTGCGCGCGCGCAATAACGAATTCGGTCTGGCGGAACTGGAGCGCGGCATCGCCGAGGCGCACGGCTTAGGCAGGAAATTCTACGTCACCAGCAACCTGATGGCGCACAACGCCAAGGTCAAGACTTATCTCGCCGACATCAAGCCGGTGATCGCGATGCAACCGGACGCGCTAATCATGGCCGACCCCGGCTTGATCTGGCTGGTGCGCGAAAAATGGCCGGAGATGGTTATTCACCTTTCGGTGCAGGCCAATACGGTGAACTGGGCCGCAGTGAATTTCTGGCGTTCGCTGGGGCTGTCCAGGGTGATTCTGTCGCGCGAATTATCGCTGGACGAGATCGCCGAAATCCGTCAACGCTGCCCGGACATGGAACTTGAAGTGTTCGTCCACGGCGCGCTGTGCATCGCGTATTCCGGGCGCTGTCTGTTATCCGGCTATTTCAACCACCGCGACGCGAACCAGGGCACTTGCACCAACTCCTGCCGCTGGGATTATAAAGTGCTGGAAGACGGCGCAAAAAATTACGTCATTGAGGAGGGGAAACGCCCCGGCGAACTGATGCCGATAGAAGAGGACGAACACGGCACTTATATTTTGAACTCCAAGGACTTGCGCGCCGTCGAGCATGTCGGGCGGCTGACGCAAATCGGCGTCGATTCGCTGAAAATCGAGGGGCGCACCAAATCGATCTATTACGTAGCGCGCACTACCCAGGTCTACCGTAGCGCCATCGACGATGCGCTCAAAGGCAAACCGTTCGACCCGGCGCATTTAAGCGCACTGGAACATCTCGCCCATCGCGGCTATACCGGCGGGTTCTACCAGCGCCGCGCCCACGCCGATTACCAGAATTACGCCAGCGGCCAATCGGAGGGCGGCGTTAGCCAGTATGTCGGCGACATCGCAGCCATAGACGCCGACGGCATGGCCGAAATCGTGGTGAAAAACCGCTTTCGCGTCGGCGACCGGCTGGAAATCGTCTCGCCCTCCGGCAACCGGACGCTCACTTTGGCGCGCATGGAAACCGTCGAAGGCGAAATAATTTCAGAAGCCCCCGGCAGCGGCTGGATAGTGCGCATCCCGCTGCCGCTGGACGTAAATCCCGAGCGGGCGATGCTGGTGCGGTTCGTATAGTCGTTGCCGCAACGCCGGAGCGCGGTACAATGGCATTCATGAATACCGACAACACAGCTCCCTTTTCGCGGCTGACCCCCGACTTCATCCTGGATGCGCTCGACAGCGTCGGGTTGCGCGGCGATGGCCGCCTGCTCGCGCTGAACAGCTACGAGAACCGCGTCTACCAAATCGGCATGGAGGAAGGTGCGCCGCTGGTGGCAAAGTTCTACCGCCCTGGGCGCTGGACGGACGCCGCGATACTCGAAGAACACGCTTTCGTGCAGGAACTGGTGGAGCGCGAAATCCCGGTGGCGCCGGGGCTGGCGCTGGCCGCCGGAAAAACGCTGCATGTATTCGACGGGTTCCGTTTCGCCGTATTTCCGAAACACGGCGGACGCGCTCCCGAACTCGATGGTCGTGATACGCTGGAATGGATGGGACGCTTTATCGGGCGGATACACGCGGTCGGCGCGTTAAAGCCCTACCGGGAACGACCGACGCTGAGCATCGCAAGCTTCGGCGAGGAGCCGCGCGCTTATCTGCTGGCGCACGGCTTCATCCCGGACGACATCGCTGCGGCTTATCGCAGCGTGGCGGCGCAAGCGCTGGACGGGGTGCGGCGCTGTTTCGAGCGCGCCGGAGCGGTGCGGGGATTGCGCCTGCACGGCGATTGCCATGTCGGCAACGTATTGTGGACCGACGACGGCCCCCACTTCGTCGATTTCGACGACAGCCGCATGGGGCCGGCGGTGCAGGACATCTGGATGCTGCTGTCGGGCGAACGCGCCGATATGACGCGCCAGTTGGCCGACTTGTTGGCGGGCTATGAAAGCTTCTACGACTTCGACCCCAGGGAGCTGCATCTCATTGAGGCGCTACGCACGCTACGCCTGATACACTATGCCGCCTGGATTGCGCGCCGCTGGGACGACCCGGCTTTTCCCCATGCGTTCCCATGGTTCAACACGCAACGCTATTGGCAAGACCGCATCCTCGAACTGCGCGAGCAAATCGCGCTGATGGACGAACCGCCTTTGTGGCAGGGCTGAGTGGCTTTATCAACTCCCCCTTGCCGCGCCGCGCCCCACTCTGGCAACCTTGCCGCCATGGGCATTCGCATGCCCCTTCTGGCTGGACTTGCCGGCATTCTGGTTGTCTTTCGACGCCAATTCTTCCGCTGTAGCCGCCTTCTTTTGTTGCAACAGGTTCTTCAGCAAATCTCCGGGTTTCATCATACGCTCCTGATCGGTAAATAAATAAGGTATAAGCGGATTGTGATCCACTCCGGCGAGGATGTCACGCCTCATTAAATAGACTCATTCCTCACTGTTCCAAGGAACAAGACTTTTTCTTGAACAATAGCCCACCTGCTGTTATCCTTGCGCGTCTTTCAATTTATCGGGTTTATCTCTCATGGGGGAAGCATGAAGAAAACGGTGCTTATTAGTATCGCGCTGGCATTGGGGAGCCTATCCGCCCTGCCCAG
>JBAYVP010000015.1:0-32530 GCA_041674485.1 Sulfuricellaceae bacterium | reverse complement strand
TGCGACCTTCACTTGAAAATCGCAACTTCACAAGCGACAATTTGTTGTCGTTTGTTATTGCATTAGAGCATAAAGGCTGTAACTATAATTTTTGTAATTGTTCTTGATTGAAAATGCTGTAATCCTAGAAATCGTTCGTTGAACGGGCTGGAGTGTGCGGTTTTCCGGGTGCAGGGCATACCCGACGGCCTACGGCCTGGGCACAAGAGGCGCAACGACGAAGAATGGTTTGTTCCATTCTCTTCTCTTGTAGTTGCAACGCCGCCATGCGCCCGGAAAACCGTGCAATCCAGCCCGTAGCGTTCTCACCAAACGGGTTGGACGCAAAATAGATGACAAAGTTGTTTAGAACCACCCTATTACACATCCTGGCAAGCGGTCAACGGAGGTTTCTTAGGATAATGTCAAGTATCCCCGACAGTTGCGCTCCGGTCAATCGGGTTGTGGAAGCAACGCTATTCGCATGACGGGCTGCGTTCATCGTCGCCGAAGCATTCGGATTTTTGTCCGGCGGGCTGAATGATGCCCATTTTTTCTTTCAGGGACGCAATCCGAGAGCTGAAACGGTTGGCGTAATAAGTTGCGTTGCTCATCACTTTTTGCACGTAACCGCGGGTTTCGGTGAACGGGATGCCTTCCGCGTAAACGGCGCCTTCCAGCGGCTTGCCGTCGCGCCAGCGCTGGGCGCGGCGCGGACCGGCATTGTAGGCGGCAGTGGCCAGCACCGGCTGACCGTCGAGTTGGTCCTGCACGTATTTGAGGTAAAAAGTGCCCAGCGCCACATTGGTTTTAAGCTGGTTGACCATGTTCTGGCGAAAATCGCGCATGCCCATTTTTTTCGCCACCCAACGCGCCGTGGTCGGCATCAACTGCATCAGGCCGGAAGCGCCGACGGTGGACTTGGCCTGTTGTACAAAGCGGCTTTCCTGGCGGATCAGGCCGTATGCCCAAGCCTCGTCCAGCCCCACGCGGCGCGTATAGTCCTGCATCACATCGCGGTGCGGCGCCGGGAAGCGCAGGCTGAAATCGTGCAGGCGCACGGTTTTGTCGGCGGTGTAAATGGCGCGGTCCAGCCAGTTGTTGCGCTTGGCAAGCTCGGCTGCGGCAAGCAACTGCTTGTCGTCGAAGCCTTTGATGGCCCAGCCCCATTCGCGGTTCGCGTCGCTACGCAGATCGATCTCGTACAATATCAACGCACGCCGAATGGCTGGCGTCTGGCCGATTTGGCGGATTTCGTCTTCGCTCGGGCGGTAGGTTTCGGCGGGATTGCCCAGCGCGGGACCCAGTTCTTCGGCGGCGAGTTGGCCGTAATAATTGAATTCCATGGAAAGCGGGGCGAGGATGGCGTTGGCCTGCGCCGTTTTGCCCCCGGCCTTGAGCGCGCGCGCCTTCCAATAGCGCCACACGCCCAGGTTCTGGTCGCTCTCCGACATTGCGGCAATAGCGGCAAGCACGACGCGCCAATTTTGCTCGCGCAGCGCGGCGCGGGCTTTCCAGGCCAGTTGCAGGTCGCCAAGTGGCGTTGCGCCGGCCCTCGTGAACCAATCGACGGCAACCGGTTCGTGCTGGCGCGCGGCTTGCAGGGCAAGCTGTCCCCACAGATATTCCTGCTCCTCCGGGCTGAAGCGGACTTGCAAGGGCTTCCAGTAGCTGGCCGCCAACTGCGTTTGAGTGCGCGCCAGGCGGTATAGCGCAAACAGGGTCAATTCGCGCCCGACGCGGCTTTCCAGGTCCAGCGGCAGCTTGTCGAGGAAAGCGTCCGGGTTATCCGCCGCCTGTTGCAGCGCGCGCGTCGGAAATTCGGGAGGCGGCAGGTAGCGGGCGATATTGCGGGCAAGCGTCACGTTGCCGGCTTCGAGCGCGAGTCGCAGCCGCGCCCATACATCCTTGACGAACAGCATTTCGGCGTTGATCAGGGAGGCAAACACCGGATCGCAACTGGGCGGCAATTCTGCGGCGCTGGTTAGCCACAACTTCCGCGCCTCCGGCAACGCGCTGCCGTCGCCCTTTGCAATGCGCGCCTGCAAGGCATAGCAACTCAGATCAAAGTCCTGGTTGAGCAACTGCGGGTATTCCGCGAGGAACAGCTCCCAGTCCTGGTTCTTGCCCAGCACGCGCAGCCAATCTCCGCGCAACCGGTCGGCCAGATAACTGTCCACGTTGTGCGCGATATAGCTGCGGATTTCTTCGGGAGGGGCTTCCTTGAGGCGCATAGTGAGTTGCAGATAGGCGGCGAACGGCTCCAGCACATGCCCTTTGAGGCGCGCGGCATAGCTGTTGACACGGTTGGTTTCGCCGACGCGAAAAGCTTCGCGCATGGCAAGGTAATCGTTTTCGGGCGTCGTGGCGGCATCGGCGCACGCGCATATCAGCATTAGGGCAACAAAAAGTTTTCTCATGGTGCTATATTGCAGCATAGTTTTCTCAAGGACAACACAAACCTATGCCTTATACCAGTCTGAACCCCGCAACCGACGAACTCATGCAGTCCTTTCCCGACTGGGATGCCCACCAATTGCGTCTCTCCTTGGAGCTGGCCGGCGCCGCGCAGACGCAATGGCGCTCGACCTCATTCGACCGGCGCGCGGCGGTTTTGCGCCACACTGCGGCGGAATTGCGCCGCAGTGTGGCCGAATATGCCGCGCTAATCACGCTGGAAATGGGCAAACCTATCCGGGAAGCGCGCGCCGAAGTGGAAAAATGCGCATTGGTCTGCGATTACTATGCGCTCAACGGGGCGCGCTTTCTCCAGGATGAGCCGGTCGAATCCGACGCCGGCAGTAGCTATGTCGCCTATGCGCCGCTAGGGGTCGTGCTGGCGGTGATGCCGTGGAATTTCCCCTTCTGGCAAGTGTTTCGCGCCGCGGCGCCGGCCTTGATGGCAGGCAACGGCATGGCGCTCAAACACGCGTCCAACGTGCCGCAGTGCGCGTTAGCCATTGAGCGGATATTCCGCAACGCCGGCCTGCCGGAAAACGTATTCACCACCTTGATGATAGCCTCCAGCCAGGTTGCCGAAGTTATCGAGGCCGATGCGGTGCAGGCGGTGACCCTGACCGGCTCGGAACACGCGGGGCGGGCGGTGGCCGCACTCGCCGGGCGACACCTGAAAAAATGCGTACTGGAGCTTGGCGGCTCCGATGCATTCGTCGTATTGCACGATGCCGATTTGGAAAACGCCGCAGCAACCGCAGTAGCCTCCCGCTTTCTGAACGCCGGGCAATCCTGCATCGCCGCCAAGCGATTCATACTGACGCCGGAAATAGCCGATGAATTCGTGCGTCTTTTGCTACCCAGGATAGCCGCGCTGCAAGTTGGCGACCCGTTGCAGGAAAACACCCAGATCGGCCCCATGGCGCGCCGCGACCTGCGCGACGAACTGCATCAACAAGTGGCCGACACCCTCACCCAAGGCGCCGTTCCGCTGCTCGGCTGTCAGCCGCCGAGTGGTGCGGGTGCCTATTACCCGCCTTCCCTGATCGACCAGGTTACGCCCCAAACCCGCGCATGGCGCGAAGAACTGTTCGGCCCGGTGGCATTGGTGCTGCGCGCCCACAGCGAAGAAGACGCGCTACGCATCGCCAACGATTCCCGCTTCGGCCTGGGCTGCTGCCTGTGGAGCCGCGACACGGCGCGCGCCGAGCGCCTGTCGCGGGACATCCAGGCCGGTTGTTGTTTTATCAACGGCATGGTCAAATCCGACCCGCGCCTGCCGTTCGGCGGCATTAAGGCATCCGGTTTCGGACGGGAACTGTCCTACCACGGCATACGCGAATTCACCAATGCCAAAACCGTGTGGATGCGGTAAATTTGTTCTCGGCACGGAAAAAACCTTTTTCACCGCAGAGGACGCAGAGGAAACCCCCTCATGCTTTTCCTCTGCGTCCTCCGCGTCCTCTGCGGTGAAAAAGGTTTTGTCTTTATGGGTTGCCGCCATAAGTCGAGCAAAGTTGCGCTAAGATTATCCGGGATTCACGAACGTTTTCATCATTGATTTTCATCATGAATTTCTGAGAACAAAGTTACCCTGACTCCACGAGTTAAATCGGCAAAAAAACCGCCGTTGCCATGGTCTGGATGATGCGCACTATGGAGCGGTTGGTTTTTTCCGAGACGATGCGCGCCAAGGTGTCCTGGCGGGCGATGATTTTGCCGAATTCGCGCTCGAAGCTGAGGTTTTTCACCGTGCCGTCGTTTTCGTTGCTGAGCAGGTGCAAATTGCCTTGGGAGTCGCGCCCGTTGGCCAGTTTCCATGCCGCGATTTCGATGTTGCGGGCGCTGTTGTAGAGTTTTTGCGGCGATAACTCGTCCAGCACGAAAAACTCGCTTTTGTCGTTGTAGGCCGATAGGTGCATGGTCGCCAGCCCGACGATAAAGGCCAGCACGCGGTCGCCCTGGTAATCTTCGCGGAACGCAAGCTGGATGGCGTCCGTGCCTTTTTTGTCGCCCAGTTCCTTGAAACGCCAGTCGTGCTGGGTGTCGAAAACCAGGAATACGACGGCGTCCCCGCTGGCCTGGCCGGTTTTGCGCCATTCCCTGGGGTTGCGCCGGTAGAGCTTTGCCATCAGGGCGCGCAGACTGGCGTAGGTTTCCTGGAAATGCACTTCCGCCACCATGTCGATGTCGGTCTTGATTAGCGAGAAGAAACTAAAGTCGGAAGAAAGACTGCTGCCGTCTTGTCTGCGCGCCGGTGTGCCGCAGCCAGCCAGTACGCAGGTAGATAACCCTGCTTGGAAAAGGCGCAACAGTAAAGTGCGGCGCGCCTTATTCGCACACACGGTTGCGCCCGCTTTGCTTGGCGCGATACATCGCCGCATCGGCTGCCGCGATGAGTTTTTCCGGCGTGTCGTCGGGGCGCATTTCGACCAGGCCGAGGGAGATGGTCAGCGCCGGCAGATTCGCGCAGTCGTCGGTCGTCACCGGGGTTGCGGCCACTGCCAGACGCACGCGGTCGGCCACTACCCAGGCGTCTGTCCGGGTGGTTTCCGGCATGATTAGCAGGAACTCTTCTCCGCCATAGCGCGCCACCTGGTCGGTGGGGCGCAGATGGGCGATCAGGGTGCGCGCCAAGGTGCATAGCGCTTGGTCGCCGGCGATATGACCGTAGTTGTCGTTGAATTTTTTGAAGTGATCGACATCCAGCATAATCAGGGTCAACGGTTTACCGTCGCACCGGCAACGCGCGATCTGGCGCACGAACACTTCGTCCAGCCAGCGTCGGTTGTGCAGGCCGGTGAGGGCGTCGACGCTGGCGTAATGCTCAAACTGGCGTTGCAGGCGCTCGCCGTCGAGTATCGCTTCGTTGCTATAGCGCATGCGCCCGGAAAGGATAAACAGCAGGTTGCGCGCTACGCCATGGGAGATGTTAATCAAGCGCCACAAGGTTTCCTCGGCGATGACCATGGCGCGGCACGGCTGCTGCACGCGCACGAAAGCGGATACGCAACGTCCGTCGATCAACGATAGCTCGCCGACGCATTCACCCGTGCCAAGCACGACATGCGGCGGATATTCGATGGAGCCGAGATGGACGTTCACCTGGCCGGACAGGAGCAGGTAAACCTTGGTGTTTTCCTCGCCGGGCGCCAGCATCACCGTATCTTTCCCGAATTCCGCCACGGTGCAGTCCGCCAGCAGCCCTTCCACGGACTCCAAACCGACGCCCCGGAACAGGGTCGAAGCGGCAATGGCGGCCAAATCGGTTGCGCTCAAATCGGCTATGTGCATGTCATAATTCCTTGTCAACCTAGAAACCTCAGTTGAACAGGCTGGAGTGTGCGGTTTTGCGGGTGCAGGGCAAGGCGTAACGACGCGGAATGGTCATTCCATTCCAAGGAGTTACAACGCAGCCATGCGCCCGCAAAACCGTGCAATCCAGCCTGTAGCGGACTCACCCAGCGGGTGAATGGTAATGTTGCGGAAAAGCTAATTAGAAACATGCTATTAAATATCCCAAATAAGCGGTCAACTGAGGTTTCTAGGTTCAATGCCGTGTTTGTCTTGCGGGGGCGATGATTTCCGCAGCAAATAACTGTTCGGCGTCCACCGCGTCGAACGCGTAAAGCTGGTTGCAAAATTCGCAATGCACCTCAATAGCGTTCTGCTCCTTCAGAATAGCAAGCACTTCGTCGCGCCCCATCATGTGCAGCATGGCGGCTACCCGCCAGCGTGAGCAGGAACAACGAAAGCATAACGGAACCGGGTCGAACAGGCGAATATCTTCGGCGTGGTAAAGACGCCGGACGATGGCTTGCGCCGACAGCACCAGCAATTCCTCGGTCGTCAGGGTGTCGCCCAGCCGCACCGCGCGATTCCACGCATCCAGGTCGTCGTCATGCACGCCCGGCATTTTTTGCAGCAACATGCCCGCCGCGCCGCGCTCATCAGCCGCCAGGAACAGGCGGGTTTCCAATTGTTCGGAATGCGCCATGTAATGTTCGAGCACTGCGGCCACCGTTTCGCCTTCCAGCGCGACGACGCCCTGGTAGGCTTGTTTTCCCGCTCCCGGATCGAGAGTGATGACGAAACGCCCCGTGCCGGCCAATTCCGCCAGCGTCGCGTTTTCGGCGGTTTCGCCCTGCCATTTCGCCGTCGCACGTAGCGTCAGGTCGGATGTGCATTCCACCACCAACAGGCTGACCGGACCGCTACCCTGTATCTGCATGATGAGCGCCCCGGAAAATTTCAGCGTAGCCGACAGCAACGCCGCAGCCGCCATCATCTCGCCCAGCAAACGGCGCACCGCCGGGGGGTAATTGTAGCGTTCCAGCACGGCTTGCCAAGTGGCGTCGAGCTGCGCGATTTCGCCGCGCACCGCGCTGTGCTCGAACAGGAAGCGTTGCAATAAATCACGCGACATGTTTTTTCCTCAGCTTGACGCTGTACAGACTGATCGGCAACGCGCTGTTGATGTCGAATTCCGCACCCGTGGCGACGCCGATGCGGGCGATTTCCTCGGCGTTCAAGTCCTGGTCGTAGACGGCATGCATCGCCCCCAGCGCGAATTCGCGACCGGAGCCGATGGCCCAGAATTTTTTGTACTCGAACACCTCGCGCATCGAGTAAACGCCGAAAATACCGCTGGTGTTGGCAATCAGCGCGGTGATCTGGCTCGATTCGTAGGGGTCGTCCTCTTCCTCCTTGGGGTTGAGGAAGCACTCTTCCTTGAGGATGGGGTGCATACGGCGGAAACTTTCGAAAATGTCACTGCGGTTGTGCAGCTTCATCTTGTTGTTGCGCGCGATCAGGTTTTCCAGCACCAGATGATGGGCGGCGCTGCCCGCCAGGCCGACATGGGAATCGCCGCAGTGCATGATCTTGTCGTGCGCCATGTCGAAATCCGAAGACAGGCGCATATCGCCGAAGGTGGTCAGGCTGTCGGCGGCGATAGCCGCCAAGCCGTTTTTTTTCACGACGACAATGGTCGTCATAATGTGCTCCTGAGAGTAAAATGAAATTTTACCATCCTCTACGGCGTCACCCGCATGGATCAAGCGAAAATCGACCTCAGCATCGAAGCGTTATGCCACAGGGGTTGCAGCGAAGTAACGCGCATCATCGGCATATTGGAGCGCAACGAGCCGTTGCCGGAAACCGATGCATTGGATGCATCCGAGCGTAGCGCAGTGCTGCATGAATTGAAGGCGATCATGGCCGTATATGATCGTCCGTGCGGTGCTTGAGCCTATAAACCTAAGCCGGACTATTGCCGGAACCAAAAATATTTACCGCAGAGACGCTTCAGAGGCAGAGATTTTGTAGAGTAATGGTATGGTTTCATCCTCCGTTGTATTTCTCCGCGCCTGAAGCGTCTCTGCGGTGAAAAAGAATCACCCGTAGAATCGCTCCAGTGCTTGATCTACGACACATTCTTCGCAAAACATGCAACGACTTGACTGGTAAGTTACTCACTTAATGGCAGTGACGCAGCGCGTGGGAACGATCAAAAAATCTACCCTGAGTTGTGCGTATGGATTAGCCTGTAGCACTCAAAAATGACAATAAAAACGCTTACCGCAGTCATTGCCGTTTCGCTGGCGCTGGTTTTCCTGCTGCTGGTGTATATCCTGTTGCAAATCCAGATGGACGGAAACATCAGCCAACGCCAGTCCTTCTTTCTGCAATTGGCGATCAATATTGTCGGCGCCACTTTTTTCGTCATCCTGCTGGTCGGTAGTTACATCCGGCGCACTATCGTCACGCCGGTGGCGCAATTGGTCAAACATGCCGAGCAAGTCGCCGCCGGCAACTATGCGGCGCGCTCCGATATTCAGGCGCGCAATGAATTGGCCGCGCTCGCCGCCGGTTTCAACGAAATGTCCAGCGCGATAGAGCGCGACATCGCCATGCGCAAGCGCACCGAGGCAAGCCTGCTGCAAGCCACGCACGAATTGGAGGCGCTGGCACATATCGATGGCCTCACCAACATTCCCAACCGGCGCTATTTCGACGAAAAACTGGAAAACGAGTGGCGACGCGCGCAACGCGCCCGGCAACCGCTGGCGGTGCTGATGGTGGACATCGATTTCTTCAAGGGATACAACGACCATTATGGTCATGGCGCCGGCGACGAATGCCTGAAAAAAGTTGCCGCGACGCTGGCGCAAGCGTTGGTGCGCCCGGCGGACCTGATCGCCCGCTACGGCGGCGAGGAATTCATCGCGCTGCTGCCCGACACCGATGCAGAAGGCGCGTACTTGGCCGCCGAACGCCTGCGCAGCCAGGTGGAAGCGCTGGCATTGCCCCATGCGCACTCCCAAGCCAACCCGCACGTCACCGTCAGCATCGGTTGCGCCTGCACCCTGCCGTCGCCGCACGGCTTGCCGCTGGCACTGCTTGAAGCCGCCGACAGGATGCTCTACCAAGCCAAGACGCAAGGACGCAATCGCGTTTGCCCGATGCCGTCGGCAAGTTGATTTGCCTAAGCCGGACTATTGCCGGAACCAAAAATATTTACCGCAGAGACGCCGAGACGCCGAGGCGCAGAGATTTTGTAGGGTAATTGGTATGGCTTCACCCTTTGTTGTATTTCTCCGCGCCTGAAGCGCCTCTGCGGTTAAGCAAATGCGGTTTTTTAGGTTGATCAATCAACATCCTGCACTTTTCATCACGCGAATTGACTTGTGCCCTTTGGGTATGCCATATCCGGGCTAAGCGCCCGGAGCGGGGCGCGCCAATAGTTCGATTTCTTCGGGCGGCAGCGGTTTGCTGAAATAATAGCCCTGGTATTCGTCGCACCCGCGCTCGCGCAGAAAGGCCAGTTGTTCCGCCGTTTCCACGCCTTCCGCGATCACCGACAGGTTGAGGCTGTGGGACATCGCGATGATCGCGCTGGTGATGGCGGCGTCGTTGGGGTCGGTGAGTATGTCGTTCACGAAGGAGCGGTCGATTTTCACCGTGTTGATCGGGAAACGTTTGAGGTAGCTCAAGGAAGAATAGCCGGTGCCGAAATCGTCGAGCGACAGGCGCACGCCCATGGCGCGGAGTTCTTCGAGGATGGCGATGGTGTTGCCGCCGCTTTGCATGATGAGGCTTTCGGTGATCTCCAGTTCCAGTTGGCAGGGATCGAAACCGGTCGCATTCAGGGTGGCGAGGATGGGCGCCAGCAGATTTTTGTGGCGGAATTGGCGCGCCGACAGGTTGACTGCCATGCGCCACAGGGGAAAACCCCGGTCGCGCCAGCGCATGCCTTGTTCGCACGCGGTATGCAGCACCCATTCGCCGATGGGCATGATTAGGTTGCTTTCCTCGGCAATCGGGATGAAGCGCGCCGGCGGGATCAGCCCCAGTTCCGGGTGTCTCCAGCGCACCAACGCTTCCATGCCGACGATCAGGCCGGTGCGCAAATCCACTTGCGGCTGGTAATGGAGCAGCAATTCGTTGCGCGCCAGGGCGTGGCGTAGCGCATTTTCCAGGTTGGCGGTTTCGAGCGCCTTGGCATTCAGGTCGGCGGTGTAGAACTGGTAGGTGTTCTTGCCGAGTTCCTTGGCGCGGTACATTGCGACATCCGCGTTCTTGATTAGCGTCTGGGCGTCCTCGCCGTCGTTGGGATACAGGCTGATGCCGATGCTGCTGGTGATGTGCAGCTCGTGGTTACCCAGCAGGAAGGGTTCGGCCACGGTGACGAGGATTTTTTGCGCCACGACCGCAGCACTTTCGGCCTTGCCGATAGACGGCAGGAGAATGGTAAATTCGTCGCCGCCCAGCCGCACGACCGTATCGCCCTGGCGCACGCAGGTCACCAGGCGTTCGGCGACAGCCTTCAGCAATTCGTCGCCAATATCGTGTCCCAGGGTGTCGTTAATGATTTTGAAACGATCCAGGTCGAGGAACATCACGCCGAGAACGAGCTTGTCACGTAGCGCCTGGGCCAGCGCCAGATGCAGGCGGTCATGGAACAGGACGCGGTTGGGCAGGCCGGTCAGGGTGTCGTGGTAGGCCAGTTGCTTGATCTGCCTTTCGGCCATCTGGTTCGCCAGGATGTGGTGCAGGCGCTGTAGCAGCAGCGGCCAATAGATCGGTTTGGTGATGAAATCGCTGGCGCCGGATTTCATCGCCCGGTCTACCGATTGTTCGTCGTTAAGGCCGGTCACCATCAGCACCGGAATGTGCTCGGCGCCCGTCTGCTGATGCAGGCGCTGGCAGGCTTCGAATCCGTCCATCACCGGCATCAGCGCATCCATCAACACGACATCCGGTTTGCAGCGGATGCACAGGT
Organism: Sulfuricellaceae bacterium; assembly: GCA_041674485.1. GTDB lineage: Bacteria > Pseudomonadota > Gammaproteobacteria > Burkholderiales > Sulfuricellaceae > JAGXQV01. Next base: position 21,813 of record JBAYVP010000015.1, on the reverse strand, counting down.
CCAGGGCTTGCATGCCGTTTTCCGCCTGTTCCACGCGAAAGCCGTTGCTCGCCAGCACCTTGTTGAGCATCTGGCGCATCGAGCGGTCGTCGTCGACCACTATCACCAACGCGTTGTCGGTCATCTTGTGGACGGTCGGGTGCAACGCGTCGAACGCGGCTACTGCGTCTTCCAGCGCGAACTGGAGGCGCCGGAATTCGTCGGCGATTTGTTCGACAATGCCCTGCGTGGCGGCATCGACCACGCCGGCGCGCGCCGAGTTCTCAATGTACGCGCATAGCTCGGGTAAGCGTCGCGCGCCCAGGCCGGCGCTGCTCGATTTCATCCGGTGCGCGGCATGTATGACGCCCTGGATGTCGCCGGCGGCGACAGCCGCGCGCAGGTGTTCGATAAAGCCGGGCGTCTCGTCGGCGAAGATTTGCAAAAGCTCGGCAAATTCGCTGCCGACCAGTTGATACAGTTCTTCTGCGGCTTGCTTGTCCAGCGTGGGCTGTTGGGTGGGAAGCTGCGCCGGATGCGCGGGGGCGCTCCCGGTCGCACCGGCGCCCGTCAGCCAGCGCGCCAGTTGCGCTTTGAGTTCATCTATGATGACCGGCTTGGGTAGATAGTCGTCCATTCCCGCCAGTATGCAATTTTCGCGGTCGCCCTGCATCGCGTTGGCGGTCATCGCGATGATGGGGATATGCCGCCCGCTGGATTTTTCCTGCTCGCGTATCGCGTGGGTGGTTTCGAAGCCGTCCATTTCCGGCATTTGGCAATCCATTAGCACCAGATCGTAGCGCTTTTGTTTCAGCGCTTGCAGCGCGATATTGCCGTTATCCGCGATGTCGGCGAAGTACCCCAGCTTGGCGAGTTGTGCAAGCGTCAGTTTCTGGTTGACCGGGCTGTCTTCGACAACCAGAATATTCGCCGCCGCCGGCGCAATGGCGCCATTCGCCGCAGGCTGCCGGGCAGCGGAATCCTCCCCTTCAGCCGACGGGGAACTGACCAGCACTTTCTCCACGGTGTCGAACAGCAGCGCTTTTTTGACCGGCTTGACGAGGTAGGCGGAAAATCCCTCGGCTATCGCGTGGTTGCGCATACCGGGCTGGTCGTAGGCGGTCAACATGACCAGCTTGGGCGGCGTGACGCCGGTAATGCCCGCGATGGCCTTGGCGAGCGCGAAACCGTCCGCGCCCGGCATCATCAGATCGACGAGCACCAGATCAAAAGGTTGAGCGTCGTGCGCGCCGCTACGCAGCAATTCGAGCGCTTCGACGGCGTCAACGGCAACGCCGCAGGGCAGGTTGAGCGAGGAGAGATAGCGCGCCAGAATGTCGCGGCTGACTGCGTCGTTGTCCACCACCAGCACGCGGGCGTGCTGGACGGCGCCGACGAAATGAAGCGGATTGGCCAGGTCCGGCAGGGTGTTCCCGGTGCGCTTGAGCGGCAGCTTGAACCAGAAGGTCGAGCCTTTGCCTTCTTCGCTGTCCATGCCGATTTCACCGCCCATCAACTCGACCAGACGCTTGCAGATAGCCAGCCCCAGCCCCGTGCCGCCGTATTTGCGCGTGGTCGAGCCGTCCACCTGGAGGAACGGCTGGAACAGCCTGGGCGCCGATTCCTTCGGGATGCCGATGCCGGTGTCGGTCACTTCGAAATGCAACATGCAGTAATCGGCGCTGAACGACGCAACCGTCGCCCTGGCGACCACCCGGTCATGCTGTTCGCTGAACTTGATGGCGTTGCCGAGCAGGTTGAGCAATATCTGGCGCAGGCGACCGGGGTCGCCCATCAACACCCGCGGGATTTCCGGGGCGACGAAGGACATCAACTGGATTTTCTTTTCATGGGCGCGCGGCGACATCAGTTCGACGGCATTTTCAACTACGTCCAACAGGGAGAATTCGAGCACCTCCGCCACCATTTTGCCGGCATCCATCTTGGAGAAGTCGAGTATGTCGTTAATGATGCCCATCAGGGCGGCTGCGGAAGTGTTGACGATGCGGGCATAGTCCTGCTGCTCCGCGGTGAGGTCGGTGTAGGACAGCAATTCGCTCATGCCGATGATGGCGTTCATCGGTGTGCGGATTTCATGGCTCATCGTGGCGATGAATTCGGATTTCAGGCGCGAGGCTTCCTGGGTTTCGTTGTAGGCATTCTGCAATTCCTCCAGCATTTGCTTGCGTAGGGTAATGTCCTGTATTTGCGAGACGAAATACAGCGGCTCATTGTCGGCGTCGTGCAACAGCGAGGAATTCAATAGCGCCCAGACCTGGAAACCCTCCTTGTGGCGGTAGCGGATTTCCTGGGAGAAAGTGTCGGTTTCCCCTTCCAGAGCTTGCACCACCTGGTCTATCCAGGGTTTCAGGTCGTCTTCGTGGAGCAGTTCCTGCATGCTCATGCCGGTCAGCTCGATGGATGGATAACCGAGAATGTTCACCAGCGCGCCGTTAACTTGCAGCAGCTCCCCATCCAAGCCCACCAGCGCCATCCCGATCGGCGCCAGGTCGAAAGTGCTGCGGAAGCGCTCGTTGCTGGCTTGCAGCGATTCCTCGGTGAGCTTGCGCTGGGTGATGTCGGTGCGCACCGAGATATATTGCTCGATGTTGCCATTGCCGTCGTGCAACGGCACGATGGTCGATGCGACCCAGTAGGTCGAGCCGTCCTTGCAGCGGTTCTTGGTTTCCCCATGCCACACCCGACCGGAAGATACGGTCGCCCACAGGTTGTGAAAAAATTCCTTGGAGTGATAGCCCGAATTGATGACGCTGTGGTTTTGCCCGAGCAGTTCCTCGCGGGTGTATTTCGAAATCTCGCAAAACTTATCGTTGACGAAGGTGATATTGCCCTGCTTATCGGCGATGCTGACGATTGCATGTTCGTCCAGCGCGAATTTGAGGTCTTCGAGCGAGCCTATGGTCGCCGCCATTTTGGCGTAAGCCTTGACCAGTTCGATATTGAGCGATTCCAGTTCCTGGGTGCGTTCCTGCACGCGCATTTCCAGCTCGTCGCGCGCGCAGCGCAAGGATTGTTCGGACTCCGTAAGCTGCTTGAACAAGCGCTCCAGCTTGTCCACCATATGGTTGAAGCAGCCCGCGACTTCCGCCATTTCATCGCTGGCGTCCACCGCGATGCGTTGCCCCAAGTCGCCGCCGGCCAAGTGCTCGGCGGATTGGCGAATCTGGCGCACCGAACGGATCATCGCAAGATAGCCGCCCATGAAGAAATACGCCACCATCAGCAATGTGACGACGGCAAAACCGAGTGTTGCAAATTTGCGCACCGTCAGCCGCGCGATGCGCGCTTCCAGCAATTGGCCGAAGGCGGAAACGACGGCGTCGTGGAGCCTAGCGCTTTGCTCAATGGCATGGGTGGCATCGGCGAAGAACACGGCGGAGCGCAGGTCGATCGCGCGCGTCTCGATAAACCCCAGTTGCACCGAATGCATCACGGAAATCACGGAAGCAAGGCTTGCACCGGCGTTTTTTTGCACCGCCTGGCGCAATGCCGGGTTGGCCTCCAGCGCACGTTGGATATTATTGTTGAGCGCGTCGGAGGAAGAGCCGATCAGCCCGATGAGCACGATCAGCCGGGTTTTTTCATCGGGTTCGATCACGCCGCGCGCCGCAATATTGTTGCCCAGCGCGCGTATCTGCTCCATGTTTTCGATCAGTTGGGGTATCTCCACCGTCACGGCTTGCGCCAGATGGTGGCTGTCGATGTCGCTATCCAGCGACAGGCCGGTTTTATCGGCAATCTGGCCGGTCAGCGCGAGCAGTTGCGCGATTAATTTGGTATGGCCGGCAAAGCTCTGCTGCGGCGTGATGCCGTTCATCGCACCGCCGATCAGTTGTTGCTGGGCTTTCCACGCCGCCCATTTGGCCGTGCTCTGGAGCGATCCACCCAGCCGCCGGTCCAGCTCGTCCACCGCCTTGATGCCGCTTTCGACCTCCCGCCGCTTGGCGGCCAGAGCGGTTGTGGAAGTGCGGTCGCCGCTCAAATGGGCGCTGGCTATGCCGCGCTGCTGCTGCATATTGGACAGCAGATGGTGCAAGGCCTGGACGTATTCGACGCCGAGTTGCTCCTTGCGCGCCGCATCAATGCCGCTGTTGAGGCCGGGCAGAATCAACGCCAGCGTAATCGCCAGAGTGACGGCGATCAGCAGCGCCGCGACAATGAACTTGTGCGGATACTTCAGGCGGTTGGCCAAGGCTATCGCCGGGCCGAAAAATTTAGTCATCGAATGGATATTTCAACATACGAAGACATGGGACAGAAAAACCTCCTCAAAATCTGTCTTCTGTCCTCTGTCCTCTGTCTTCTGTCACCCTGCCTTAATCAAAGTGCCGACCCCTGCGTCCGTGAGGATTTCCAGGAGCAACGCGTGTTCCACCCGCCCGTCGATGATATGCACGCTTTTCACCCCGCTACGCGCCGCATCCAGCGCCGAGCTGATTTTCGGCAACATGCCGCCGGACAACGTGCCGTCGGCGACCAGGTTGTCGATGTCGCGCGGCGTCATGCCGGTGAGCAGCTTGCCGTCCTTGTCCAGCACGCCGGGCGTGTTGGTGAGCAGCACGAGCTTTTCAGCCTTAAGAATTTCGGCGATCTTGCCGGCGACCACGTCCGCGTTGATATTGTACGTCTCGCCATCCTTGCCGACGCCTATCGGCGCGATGACCGGGATAAAAGCGCCGGAATCGAGCAACGCGATCAATGAAGGATCGATAGAGACGATTTCGCCGACCTGGCCGATGTCCAGCAAATCCTCGGGGTTATCCTTGTGCGGCATCAGCAGTTTTTTGGCGCGTATGAAAGCGCCGTCCTTGCCGGTCAGTCCGACCGCCTTGCCGCCGTGCTGGTTAATTAGGTTGACGATATCCTTGTTGACCGAACCGCCGAGCACCATTTCGACGATCTCCATGGTCTCGCGGTCGGTGACGCGCATGCCCTGGATGAATTCGCCCACCTTGCCGACGCGTTTCAGCAAGTCGTTGATCTGCGGCCCGCCGCCATGGACAACCACCGGATTCAATCCCACCAGCTTGAGCAGCACCACATCGCGGGCGAAGCCCTGCTTGAGCACTTCCTCGGTCATCGCATTGCCGCCGTACTTGATGACGATGGTTTTACCGTGAAAACGTTGGATATAGGGTAGCGCCTCGGCAAGAACGCTGGCTTTGCGAAGTGCATCTGAGTGAGTTATAGGCATGATTTAAGCGGCGCTGTAAACGCAAAAAGTTGACCGTCGATAATTTTACACGCAAACCCCCAGGACGGTCTGGCAAATCCATGACATGGCGCAATTTTAAGTTAGATTTTTTACCGGGATGCTATAATGTGATTAAGGACGATGCAAAGATTTGGAAAGGAGGGAACCAAAATGTTAGGCAACCTTTCAAGCCTTTATGGCAATAGCTACAACCAGTTCAAGGCATTGGGTGCATCCGCCCAGTACGGTGCATTGGGTGCGTTGCCGGGCGTATCCCAGGTTTTCCAATCAGGGAGCAGCAGTAGTTCGGTTTCCACACTGAATCAGCAGGAGTCCAGCTTCCAGGTGAAACTGTCCGCATATGGCAAGCTCCAATCGGCTCTGGATACTTACAAATCCGCGTTGAACGGCTTCAAGAGCGTGCAGGACGCAGCCCCCTACAAAGCCACTTCCAGCACCGACACGACACTCACCGCGAAAGCCTCCAAGGACACCGCAGCAGCCGGCTCGTACAGCGTGAACGTGAACCAGTTGGCAAAAGCGCAAACCCTGACCAGCAAGGTATACGCCGACAAGGATTCCACCATCGTCGGCACCGGCAGCATCACCCTCCAGACCGGCAGCTTTGACGCAGGCGCCAATACCTTCACAGCCGCCGGCAGCGGCAAAACCCTCTCCATCAGCGCGTCCAACGGCACCCTGAGCGGCGTCGCGAATGCGATCAACGCCGCCAACGCCGGCGTCAAGGCGAGCGTGGTGCAGAGCGGTGGCGGCTATCAACTGTCGCTGACCAGCGCCAAAACCGGCACGGACAACAGCATCAAGCTTACCGTTTCCGACAGCGACAACACCAACGGCGACTTGGCCGGCCTGTCGGCTTTCGCCTTCAACCCGAGCGCCGGGCCGAGCGGCTACAGCAAAAACCTCACCGAAACCGTCGCCGCGCAGAACGCCCAATTGACCGTCAACGGCGCTTCCGTAACCAGCCAATCGAATGCGGTCACATCGGCGGTGAGCGGCGTCACCTTGAACCTGGCGGCGACCGGAACGGCCACGGTGAACGTCGCGCGGGATTCCGCAACATTTGCCACAACGGCGCAGAAATTCGTCGATGCCTACAATGCGCTGCAAAAAAGCGTGGGCGAACTGTCCAATACCTCAGCGCTAAGTTCCTCCTCCCCGCTGGCAAACGACGGATTAACGGCGAAAATCGGCAACGATCTGCGCAATACCGTGGCGCAAGCGTCTTACGGTTACGGCAACGACAAAACGACCCTGGCCGACATCGGCATCACCAAACTGTCGAACGGTACGCTGGCTCTGGACAAAACCAAACTGCAAAGCGCGTTTGCCGCCAACCCCGACAACGCCGCCAAACTGCTCGCCACCACCGCGGATAAACTGTCAAGCACGGCGACCCGTGCGACCGACAGCAACAGCGAATTGCAATACACCACGCGCGGACTGAATCGCGCGCTGCAAAGTACGCAAAACAACAAAGCGCTGCTGCAAGACTACACCGCGCAAACCTACTACGGCCTGCCGGCGCAACCCGCGCTGTCCAGTTACATCTCGAAATTCAATACGAATGCACTGGCCGGACGGTACTCGCAGGTTTCCAGCCTGTATTGAAGCGGTTGACCGGTTGGGTTAACGGGTTTATCGTCAACCCAACGTTTTCGCAGGGTGTTGGGTTGCGAAAAACCTGCAACCCAACCTAACCATGCGCTTTGGTAGGGTGGATAAGCGAAGCCGGGTAGGGTGGGCACGTTTTTTGTGCCCACGCAGTCAGTAGCGGAGGTGTCCCACCAAGTTGGAGTTTCAATGACCGCCGCGTGGGCACAAAAGCGTACCCACCCTACCCGGCTGCCTAAGCATGGTATAGAGGCCGAAGCTGGTAAAGCGACAGGGTTCTACGCGGAAACGCAGAGGGTGCGGGGTAGCGATAGCAGGGCATGTCGCTTTATTTGCTTCGGCCTCTATTATGTTAGCCAAACATTTCGTCCAAAGCGCTTGCTGTAATGCCTCATATCGCATGCGTATCAGACTCGATCCGGTACACCGCGAGGCTGCCGAACAGCCGGGTAGGGTGGGCACGTTTTTTGTGCCCACGCGGTCAGTAGCGGAGGTGTTGTGAAATGGGCGCTGGTTATGCTGCCTGTCGTTCCAACATCTTATTGGTGTCGCCATCCAACGCCAACGGGAAATACCCGGCTTCCTTGGCATCCAGAATAGTAATTTCTCCAATACCACCTTCTGTGTATCCAATATTGACATTCCAGTTGAGCGAAACGTCTTTGACGATAGTGCCGGCCAGTAGCTCAATGTGCAGGATGTCATCCGATTCGTGATAGGTGATTTTCATTATACGTCTTCCTGAATTTGCCAATTCACCATAACGGTTTTTACTATGACCGCCTGATCTACAAGCACGGCTGCACAGACCCTATTATCTTGTCTGCTCTCAACGTTTTTGTGTATCCACCAGTGTCCGCTGACTTTTTCCATCATGGCGCCAGTTTCAATCACGTCAAGCACAGTTTCTTCATTCAGGCCACGTTTTCTCATCGCTTCCTGAGCATGGTGTGTTAGCCAAACATTTCGTCCAAACCGCTTGCTGTAATACCTCATGTCGCATGCGTATCAGACTCGATCCGGTACACCGCAAGGCTGCCGAACAGGTTGGGTAGGAACGATACCACTACATGGTCGTGGATTGCGCTGCGTTCGAGTATGCGCACATTGCGCTCGCGGCAGAATGCCTCGAAATCGTTGAACGTGCATAAGTGGATGTTGGGCGTGTCGAACCACTGGTAGGGCAGGTCTTCCGAAACCGGCATGTGACCCGCCATGATTTGCAGGCGATGGCGCCAGTAGCCGAAATTGGGCAGGGTGACGATGCCTTGTTTGCCGACGCGCAGCATCTCGTTCACCAGTTGTTCGATGTTTTTCATCGCTTGCAGGGTGCGCGACAGAATCACGAAATCGAAGGACTGCGCCTCGAAGCCCGACAGGCCGGTTTCCAAGTCGATCTGGATCACGTTTACGCCGTTTCTGATGCAGGCGATGATGTTCTCGTCGGCAATTTCAACGCCGTAACCGCGCGCGCCGCGCGCGTTTTTGAGATGACGCAACAGGCTGCCGTCGCCGCAGCCCAAGTCCAGCACTTTTGCGCCGGGAGTCACCCACTCGGCGATGGCGGAAAATTCCGGGCGCGAGGTCATGCCGCCACCTCATTAAAAATCAGTGGGTTGGAAAATGTATGCATACGGTGGACATGCTCCTTGCTCATATTTCCACGCCTCCCATATAAGTACGCACAATGTCGTGATAGTGCCGGTCCGGCATCAGGAATGCGTCGTGGCCGTAAGCTGCGGTGATTTCGGCGTAGCTGACGTTGCGCTCGTTATCCAGCAAGGCTTTGACGATTTCCCTGGAACGGTCGGGTGCGAAACGCCAGTCGCTGGTGAAGGAGGCCACCAGGAAGTCCGCCGTGACGGGCTTCAGCGCCTGGCTCAAGGTGCAGCGGTGGTGGTGGGTGGGGTCGAAATAATCCAGCGCCTTGGTCATCAGCAGATAGGTGTTGGCGTCGAAGCTGTCGGCGAATTTGTCGCCCTGATAGCGCAAATAGGCTTCGACCTCGAATTCGACATCGTAGCCGAACTGGAACGCGCCGTTGGTGAGGATGCGCCCGAATTTTTCCCCCATCACATCGTCCGACAGATAAGTGATGTGCCCCAACATGCGCGCGATGCGCAGGCCGCGCCGGGGTATCGCATTGTGCCCGTAAAAGTCGCCGCCGTGGAAATCCGGGTCGGTGATGATGGCCTGGCGCGCCACGTCGTTGAAGGCGATGTTCTGCGCCGATAGCTTGGGCGCGGAAGCGATCACCAGCGCGTGGCGCAGGCGCGCCGGATGGGAGATGCTCCACTGCAACGCCTGCATCCCGCCCACGCTGCCGCCGACAACTGCGGCGAACTGTTCGATGCCGAGAAAATCCGCCAAACATGCTTGAGTCTCCACCCAGTCTTCCACCGTCACCATCGGGAAGGATTTGCCGAACGGCTTGCCGCTCCTGGGGTTGATGCTGGAGGGGCCGGTCGAGCCGTGGCAGCCTCCCAGGTTGTTCATCCCGATGACGAAAAAGCGCTCGGTGTCGATGGGTTTGCCCGGACCGATGATGTTGTCCCACCAGCCCGGTTTCTTGTCCTTGTCCGTATGGTAGCCGGCGACATGGTGGTGGCCGGATAGCGCATGACAAATCAGGATCGCGTTGGATTTGGCCGCATTGAGCGTGCCGTAGGTTTCGTATACCAGATCGTAGCTGTCCAGCGTCGCGCCGCTTTTCAGCGTGATGGGCGTGGCGAAATGCGCGATGCGCGATGCGACGATACCGACGGAATTGGGTTGACGGTGCATGGGGCAGGATTATACCGTTTAGTTTTTTACTAAGGGATGCTTGTTGTCGAATGGATTCAGTAGTCTTGCACCCGTGCCGTTGAAATCCTTGATATTTCGCGTAACCAGGGTGAGATCATAAATCAGAGCTGTCGCCGCGATTTGCTTGTCCAGAGCGTTTTCCGGATGCGGTGCGCGCAGCCGCCCCCATAACTGCGCCACATCGCCATCGACCGGAAGAATGTTGTCGCTGAACTCACTTAACATGCCGTGCAGCCACGATTCCAGGCGATTTGCCTGGTCAACGTCGCCCCTATGCCGGATCAATTCCACGCCGCGCCACAGTTCTCCGACCGTAATCGCAGATAAGTACAAGGCGTCACCCTCTGCGCCGGCGCGGCTAAAAAACGCCATCACGCCGCTATCGGCGCGTTGTTTCCGGCGCAACTCACTGATAACGTTGGTGTCAATCAAATACACGCGGCGCCTTATCGGCATCATTCGCCCGGATAAAATCCCAGTCGTCCCCAACATCGGGAATCGACATGAGCGCTTCCGCGAAACTGCGTTTTTTAGGCCTGCGCAGCACTGTTGCGATGATCTCCCGGTGCTCCGCCTCCGAACTGCGCCCATGCAGGGCGGCCCGTTCCCGCAAGGCTTGCACTAATGACTGGTCAACACCTCGCACCAACAAATTTGCCATGATTGCCCTCCTGTAATTTGCCATGATTGCCCTCCTGTCTTGCGCTATTGATAGCAATGATAGCAGGCGGTAAGCCACGGTACAACAGCCCTTACTGATTCAACCGCGCCAGCAATTGATGCATTTTCTCCGGGTCGTAGGTTTTCAGCATTTTTTGCGCGATGGGGGTGATTTTCCCCAGGTCGGCTTGCAGCACCCGCTGCTTGACGGTCAGGATGTGCGCCGGATGCATCGAGAACTGGCGCAGGCCGAAACCCAGCAACATGCGGGTCAGCATCGGGTCGCCGGCCATTTCGCCGCACACCGAAACGGAAATGCCGGCGCGGTCGGCGGCGGTGATGACGCCGGCGATTAATTGCAACACCGCCGGGTGCAGAGGATCGTACAAATGCGCCACGGCGTCGTCGGCGCGGTCTATGGCCAGCGTGTACTGGATCAGGTCGTTGGTGCCGATGGACAGGAAATCAAGCTCCTTGGCGAACGCCTGCACCGCCAGCGCCGCCGCCGGTATTTCTATCATGCCGCCAACCGGGATGTGCGCGTCGAACGGAATGTCCTCTTCCGCCAGGCTTTGTTTGGCATGGTCTATCATATGTCGCGCCTGGCGCAACTCCCCCAGCGACGAGAGCATCGGTATCAGGATGCGCACCTTGCCGTAGGCCGAGGCGCGCAGAATCGCGCGCAACTGGGTGTGGAACAATTGCGGTTCGGCCAGGCACAGGCGGATTGCACGCAGCCCCAGCGCCGGATTGGCGCTGACGCGGGTGGCGCCGGTGAGCTGCTTATCGGCGCCGATATCGAGCGTGCGCAAGGTGACCGGCAAGCCTCTCATTTCCTCCGCCACCTGCCGGTAGGCGAGAAATTGCTCTTCTTCGCTGGGCAGGCCGTCGCGGTTGAGGAACAGGAACTCGCTGCGGAACAGCCCTACGCCGGTCGCTCCAGCCTCCCTCACGCGCGGCATGTCCTGCGGCAACTCGATGTTGGCGTGCAATTCGACCGGCGCGCCGTCAAGCGTGGTGGCGACCGTGGTCTTGAGACGCTTGAGCTTCTGCTTTTCCAGCTCCCACTGGCTTTGGCGCAGCCGGTATTCGGCGAGTATCTGCCGGTTGGGATTGACAATCACCACGCCCTGCTGACCATCGACGATCAGCAGCTCGTTTTCGTGGATCATCTCGCGCGCGTGGTGCAGCGCGACGATGGACGGAATATCCAGACTGCGCGCCATAATCGCAGTGTGCGAAGTGGCGCCGCCGACATCAGTGGTGAAGGCGGCGATGCGGTTCTGCTTGAACAGCATCATATCGGCGGGGGACAAATCGTGCGCCACCAGGATGCGGTTTTGCTCCAGGCTGCTTGGCAACGGCGTGCTGGGGTGGCCGAGCAACGCCTTGAGAATGCGCTCCACCACCTGCACCACATCGCGTTCGCGTTCGCGCAGGTAATCGTCCTCAATGCGCTGAAACTGTTCGAGCATCGCATCCATTTGCTGTTTCAGCGCCCATTCGGCGTTGATCTGCTGCGACTCAATCAGTTGCAGCGGCGCGCTGGAGAGCATCGAATCGTTCAGGATCAGCAAGTGCAGATCGAGAAAAGCGCCGTATTCCGCCGGAGCGCCCGGCGGGATGTGGGCGCGCAACGCCTCGCATTCCTGGCGCGCAGTGGCGACCGCCGCCTGGAAGCGCTCGATTTCCTGCGCCAGCATTTTGCGCGGAATCACATAATGCGGCACTTCGAGCACGGCATGAGAAACCAGGTGCGCATAGCCGATAGCGATGCCGCCGGAAATGCCGACGCCGTGCAGTGTGAAACTCACTCGCCTTCTCCGAATTTATCGTTAATCAACGCCTTGAGCGAACGTATCGCCTCCGCCTCGTCCTCGCCGTTGCTTTCCAGGCGGATCGTGCTGCCCTTGCTCGCCGCCAGCATCATCACGCCCATGATGCTCTTGGCATTGAAGCGGCGCTCGCCGCGCGCAATCCAGACATCGCTTTTGAACTGCCCCGCGAGTTGGGTCAGCTTCGCCGAGGCGCGCGCATGCAGGCCGAGTTTGTTAGAGATTACTATGTCTTCTTGTAGCATCGCAGGCTTCCGTGGTTATGTGGACAACCCCCTCGCAGCCGCCGGACAGGGCTTTTTCAACCACTGTGGCAAGGGGGCAATGGCAATAAGTCAGCGCGCGCACCAGCATCGGCATACTGACGCCGGACACGCCTTCCACCTTGCCCGGTTCGAAAAGATGGCAAGCGATGTTGGAGGGCGTGGCGCCGTACATATCGGTGAGCACCAGCACACCATCGCCGCGGTCCAATTGGCGCACCATCTCCTGCGCCTGCGGCAGCAGCGCCACCGGATCGTCATGCACCGTCACCCCCATCTGGTGGAGCGGCAACTGCTGGCCGGAAAAAACATGCTGGGCGCACTGGATCAGGCTGTTCCCGAGCGTGCCGTGCGCGATGATGAGTATGCCGACCATGGCTCAATGTACTGTCAATGAACGACCGAAACGTTCAGGCCGCAACTTCCGGCGCACCGCAGCCACGCCCGCTTGTCTGGCGTCGCACCCCAAACTCCCCCCTATATCCATTTGCCGCCCCTCTATGATCTTCCAGCGCAAAAGCGCAATTCTATTCTCTTCACGGCGTCTCGTGTACCACTTGGTCGTTTTCAATGAAATGCAGACGTTTTTTCAGCGCGGCAGTGATATGGATTTCACCCCGCGCGTCTATCAGCAAAGCCTGCGCCAGCCCCATCCTGCCGGCTGCCGCGCGCCAGCCGGCCACACCGGCGATAAACAGCGGCTTGGAGGCGACATCGGACAAAGTTCCGGCCATTTTGCCCGGCGCAATCACCACCGTCACCGCCTGCACGCCCTGCACCGGATAACCACTACGCGGATCAATGACATGGCAATAACGCTTGCCGTCCAACTCGAAAAAACGCTGATAGTCGCCGGACGTGCCCACCGCCTCGCCATCCTTCATCTCCAGCACGGCCATGGCGGAAGGCTTGCGCGGATGCTGTATGCCAACCCGCCACGGCTGGCCGCCACGCTTGCCTAGCGCCAGAATATTGCCGCCGATATTAATCAGCGCGCCCTTCACCCCCTGCGCACGCAGATAGGCCGCCGCCACATCAAGCGCATACCCCTTCGCATAGCCGCCCAGATCAAGCTGCACCGCCGGATTCTTGCTGTACGCATAACCGTCCGCAACCACAACATCCCCCATGCCCGGCGCAGCCCGCACCAGCGCCGCCAACTTCACGGGATCGGGGCGCACCGGCAAAAACGCATCGTTCTGAAACCCCCACAGCCCGATCAGTTGACCGATGGCCGGATTAAACGCACCGCCCGATTGCGCCGACAACGCGCCCGCATCGCGCAAAATACCGGCCAATTCCGGCGACACCGCGCCCTTCTCCCCGCGCGCAAACGCCGCATTCAGCCGCGACAAATCGCTCGGCTTCCAGGCATGCAAGGTGCGATGCATCCGGTCGAAATCGGCCAGCACCTGAGCAATCAACTGCTGGGCGCGCTTTTCCTCCTCGCCTGCGATAGTCACATCCACCAGCGTGCCGAAAACGTAGCTCTGCTGCTGGTAGACTGGGGATTCTTGGGCGCACCCGGCCAGAAACGCAACGAACAGCAAGGCGGTGGAGTGGGTGAGGGGTGAGGCGTGAGGCGTGAGGCGAACAAGGCGCGAAACCCATATTGAAAGCCGTCCCAGGCCGGCTATTGTGCCAAAAATCGCGCGTTTCATCCACGCCTCACCCCTCACGCCTCACCCCTCACGGTCTTTTCCAATGCAGCGATGAACATCCCCGCCACATCAAAGCCGCTCTGCGTGGCGATTTCCTGGCAGCCGGTGGGGCTGGTGACATTGATTTCAGTAAGCCAGTCGCCAATCACATCCAGGCCGACCAGAAACAGCCCGGCCTCGCGCAGCGAGGGCCCAAGCGCCGCCGCAATCTCGCGGTCGCGCGCGGACAAAGGCTGCGCCACCCCCGTGCCGCCGGCGGCCAAATTGCCGCGCGTTTCACCCGCCTTAGGGATACGCGCCAACGCAAAAGGCGCCGGCTCACCATCAATCAACAGAATGCGCTTATCGCCCAGCGCGATTTCCGGGATATAGCGTTGCGCCATAATAGTGCGGCAACCCAGTTGCGTCATCGTCTCGATAATCACACTAAGATTGGGGTCCCGCGCGCGCACCCGGAAAATCGAATTGCCGCCCATCGCATCCAGCGGCTTCAAAATAATTTCGCCGTGCTCCTCTAAAAAATCCCGTATCAAATCGCCGCGCCGCGTCACCAGCGTGGGCGGCGCAAATTGCGGGAATTTCGCCGTGGACAACTTCTCGTTAAAATTCCGCACCGCAGCAGGCCGGTTTAACACCCGCGCTCCCTGCGTCTCAGCCAACTCCAGCAAATAAGTGGCATACAAATATTCCATATCGAACGGCGGGTCTTGGCGCATCAACACCGCATCAAAACCCGCCAGAGGCCGAAATTGAGGCTCCCAAGCGCGATACCACTTATCCCCCCCCTCCACCAACTCAATCCGCCGAACCTGCCCCACCACCTCCCCACCCACCAACACCACATCCTCCCGCAACAACGCAAACACCGCATGACCACGCGCCTGCGCCGCGCGCATCAGCGCGAAGCTGGAATCCTTGTGGATTTTCAGGGAGGCTAACGGATCAAGGATGAAAGCGATATTCATGAGTGGGTTACATATCCGGCGGGCTGGTCGCGCCACGCTTAGCGCGACTCTTGGCAACAAGCAATATTAAATCAAAACCTTGTTCCGTGCTGAGAACAAATTTTCCCTGCTCATGGGGCGCAACCGGCGTGAGTATCCCTGCCGCCTTGGGTGCTTTAGCCACATGCGCCGCTGGATCATTTTCTCGGCTTTCGACTTCCGTTGGCCTAATTTCTCAGATGTTACTCGATTGTTACTCGATTGTTACTTGGTTGTTACTTGGTTGTTACTTGTCATGGAATAAAATAAATCGTTTAATCTAGCGCACGTATGCCTCTTCACATGCGAATGCTGTAATGTTGGACGCGGATACGCGCCGCAACTCATGCAAGCAATTTCGGAGTATACACAGTACACCGCATGGGGTCAGGCCTTACGTTTCGCATTTGAAATCTATTTCGATTACGCCCGTAAAAACGTAAGGCATGACTCCACGTTTGCGACATGTTGTTTTGGATTAGGGGATATTTTTTTGTCGCCTAGATAACGTTAGTGCCGCAAGGTAACCAGTTCTCGCCGCACCGATAAAAGGAGAAGACAATGGCAGAAGACATAATCCGTCAATCAGATACACCCGCTGATATGGTTTCCAAACCGGCCTCGAATTACTTTGAATTGGTCGAATTAGTTCTAAAGGATACCAAGCTTGAATGGGAACAGAAAAAGCTACTCATCGGTGAACTCAGAAAAGGGAATGTCACCGACAGATGGACATTTCGTTGGGCAATTTGGATTCTGGGGGCGTCCGTTCTCCTCACGATCGGTGCGCTTTGGGCGCTGAGCAACGGTAAGTACGACATACCTGACGGTTTAGTCGCAATTGGCTCTGCTGCTGCGGGTGGGCTAGCAGGACTTTTGACACCAGGGCGCAGTAGTGGACGCGACACACCACCCTGAACCCTGAGGAAAAGGGGACGCTACCCTTTATCCAATTTGTATCAGGCGTTATCGGGAAGGGTCAAAAAGGGTAGCGTCCCCTTTATTTGTATTCGTTCGGATGCCGCTTGCCATGAAACAAAATAAAGCGTTTAATCCAATCTAGATATGCTTGCTCAGTGCGGATACTATAATGCTTTAGACGAATTTTCCTGCGGACCTGATCTAACAAACGTGGCGAAGCGGATGAGACGGTGGCATCAGTCATTTTTCGGATGCCCTAAAAAGTGAGAATATCATGATTGTAAAGCATTTTACGAGTTACGTGCAGGCAATATCAACGGAAATGACGCTTTATAAAGCGTCATTTAGGATGGCTACTTTACGTTAGGCTCACTTTTTCCATCATCAACATCAACGCAAAATATATGAATTTAAGAACGAACGTAGAAATATTGGTTTCAGAGATTAAACCTTTACTGCTCGAAGCAATTGATCGTACCGCAAGAACTAAGCGACTCGGTTTCCTTTGGCGCAAAGGCGCACTAAAGACGCTCGATAGAATATTTGACCACTTCACTATAGACGTCGACTATTTGGTCAAGTACCTAACTGTCACGCAGAAGAAGAATATCCGACGAAATATCAATATCGCATCCATTGAACATCGAGCGCTGCTTATGACGGCGCTATATAGGACAATTTTTGCTAGGATTCAAGACGGCTCAATTTCAACAACCGTCGCTATGAAAATCATAAAGGATCGGTGCGATTCAGATTTCTTTGATCGAATAAACGACTCGAAACATACCTATCTCGAAAAATATGACAGGACCCCGCCGGCTTTTGTCTTGCTAAGCCCAACAAAATTTTGCAATTTGCATTGTGTTGGTTGTTATGCTTCGTCGTCCGTTGCCACGACCAATTCCATGCCGTATAGCATGGTTCGTCGAATTATCCTTGAATCTCACGAATTATGGGGAGCACGCTCAGTAGCCATTTCGGGAGGCGAACCACTGCTTTACGAATCGGAGGGCAAAACGCTATTTGATCTTGCCGAGGAATTTCCGTTTATGTATTTCAAGGTTTACACAAACGGTGTCCAAATCAACGATGAGACCGCCAAAAGAATGGCCGAACTGGCCAACATCTCCCCTGCTATATCTTTGGAAGGAAATGAAGAACAAACGGACGCCAGAAGGGGAAAGGGGGTATTCAAAAAAGTCATTAAAGCTATTGAGAGGCTACGTAAATTGGGAGTGCCGATAGGAGTGTCTATTACAGCCACCCGAGATAATTTAAACACGCTTCTCGATCCCTCCTTTTATGATTACCTGTTTGATGATTTGAAAATAATTTACGGTTGGATTTTTGAATATATGCCAATCGGTCGAGGTATCTCAACTGACCTCATGCCAACTCCCGAAGAGCGAAAGAAACTTTTTGAGGTGCTTGATGAGCAAAATAGAAAACATCGATTTATTTGTGATTTTTGGAGTACCAGTCCTTCCGCTGAAGGCTGTATTGCGGCAGGCCGGTCTTTTGGCTATGTATACATAAATTGGGACGGTGCAGTTGTTCCTTGCGTGTTTAACCCATATTCCGATACAAATATTCGAGAGATATATTCGAATGGGGGATCGCTGAATGATGCGATTAACCAAAGTCCACTGCTAAAGGAGATTAGGCATTGGCAAGACTCCTATGGATTTCAGAAAGGTAATAAAGCTGGTAACTATATGACGCCGTGCCCAATTAGGGATCATCACAAACAATATAGAGCCATATTGGACACAACCCAAGCAAGGCCAATTGACTCAGAGGCTGCTATAGCATTGGTAGACCCTGACTACTATGATCGCATGGTAAAGTATGGCGAGTTACTTAAGGACGAACTTGATCCCCTGTGGAAGAGGCGGTTTATTGGCAAGCATGAGTAGAGTCAAGGAATATCTTTTTCGGAAATTTATTTCTCCAATTATCCAGAGCGAATCCAGTTGCAAAGAAATATCTCTTGGGGTTGGCGTAGGTGTATTTGTCGCACTTACACCTACGGAGGGTTTTCAGGCTGTGCTTTTGTTCTTATCGGTACTCGCGTTGCGAACTTTTGGGATAAAGGCAGATTGGAAGGTCGGGCTACCATGGCTTTTTCTCACCAATCCAACAAATATTTTTCCTTTATATTTTTTGTACTACAAAACGGGTAACGTATTTCTAGCATTTCTCGGTGGAGACAAAGATTTGTCTTCTTACCAAGAAATCAAAATGCAGATTCTCTCGTCTTATGGGCAACATGGGTTCACTGCCAGCCTATCGGCATTTTGGCAGGCGCTGGGCGTTGCCACGTTTATTGGAAGTTTCGTATATGCACTGCCCGTTTCCTTGTTTTATTACAGGCTAACTTCTAGATTTGTCGACTCCATTAGGAATCACGGCATTCATGGCAACCATGACCGTGCCATCTTGCTTACCTTTCTTGCGTCAATTGTCATTCCGTTTCTCGTATGGATTACCGGCCTGGCCTAACCGCTGCATTCGAGAACAACAATAGGGGACAGACCACGGTTTTTTGCAAACAATACTGAGAAATAGTGGTCTGTCCCCTAATAATGCAACCACTGTTTCACCTCTTAAAAAGGAGAATACCAAGTGATTATCATCAGTTCGCGGCAAGACTTTACCGATTCTGAGAACTTGCTACCTGACGGCCATATTATTAAAGACGTGGAACTGTCCACTGACAACGCGATAAAAACACTAACAAACGCGGATCTCGTTACTGCGGTAGAGGGGAAGCGAATTTGTATTTTGGTACACGGATATAACAACGAATTTTTTGAAGTATGCGATGCATATCAAATTATGGAGTCGAAAATACGTAGCGACTTACCCACTGCATTCGACCTAGTAATTGGCTATACATGGCCTGGAGGTGACCACAAATTGGAGTGGTGGGATGCAAAATCGAGGGCAAATGCTGTTGCAAGAAGATTTAGGCAACTACTGGAATCAATCAGTAATATCTCAACCATTGATCTAATATCCCATAGCTTGGGAGCTAGAGTATGCCTGAAAGCGCTTAAAGAGGCATCGACAACATTAGTAAGAAATTACTATTGCATGGCTGGAGCAGTTGACAATGAATCTTTGGAATCCGATGAAGAGTTCTATCCAGCACTCCGCTCTGCCGGACAAGTTTTTGTTTTACATTCAGCGCGTGATGAAGTCCTCTCAACTGCATACCGACTAGCTGAATTCGATAATGCACTTGGTCTATTTGGTCCGGAAGATAAAGAATCAGTAGATACAACTCCAAATATATTTGTTGCAAACTGCAAACAAGTTGTAGCATCTCATGGAGGTTACAAGCGCAGTGATGCTGTATTCACGTACATAGGTTCTACGCACATTGCGCCACCAAGCAAATTTGTCACGTTGTAACAGTGAACAGAGGGCAATAGGGGACAGACCACGATTTTTTGATCGATATGACTGATAAACTGTGGTCTGTCCCCTGTTGTTATGGGTGGCGTACTTTAATCAACTTTACTGAGGTGAAAAAATGAGTAAGTATCAGATTGAGATGAAGGTTATTAACTCTGGTAGCCCAAATGATTACCCATGTTCTGGCGCTTCATCTGAATGCTATCTTTCGGTTGGAAGCATATCGCCTGATAGCCAAGATGTTGCCAATGTCACGACTCTGTTTGCAAAAGACATTTGCAATGGTCACACTTATTCGTCATTCCTTGATGCGAAATCAAAAAAAGCAGTAAGCGTCATTGAAATCGACGATACTGCGTCATCTGCCCTTATTTTGTCATTCTCTGTTTACTGGGGGAGTCGTTCGTTTGATAAAGTCCTTGGGCTGGTCGCTGAAAAAGCTCTCGGTGTTGCCTTTGGTAATATTTATGCCGAAATAGCAGCAGGTATGGTAGGTGATCTTCTCAAGGAAAAACTGAAAGTCTTTGAAAAGAAATTAGTGTCAAAAATCAAGAATGACGTAGATTCATTTGTTGACACTATTGGCGTGGAAACGATCGATAGTTTTGACCTATTTCTTGCTAATAATAAAGTCACCTTAAAGATTCGCTCTGACGTTGACCGGCAAGAAACTTTCCTTGATTCTCCAGTAATAACCGCTGGTGACTTGGTTGCTGAAATAACTTTCACAAAAGTGGCCTAAAGAAAAAGGGGGCTGACCCCTTTTTCTCTGACCCTTTTTCTCTTTTTCTCTAAGAATGATGGTTGAAGAGCGGTGGGGAGTCAGATTCACTCATAGTACTCCGAGACGGGAAAGCCGTTCACATGGGGAAGAGGTGGACAATGTTGTGTAGCCCACAAAGGAAACACGTACCGCGGGGGTAAGGGGTCTGACCCCTTATTTCTGATGAGGGAGAGTAGGGGAGGTGGACTATGGCACGGCTATTGAGGCACCGTCAGACGAAAGGGACGGAAACGGATGGGCCTAGCCTAATGGACGCTGAACCTGCTTTCTACTATACCCTTATTTTTATTCAAGGATTGGCTATGAATTTGCGAAATGTTGCACGGCAGGCATCAATAGTGATATTTGGGGTAATTTTCCCAGTCTATGTGTTGTTTCAAGCATATCAGGGTGTTGCAGGGCTGCAAAATAATGTAAGTTATAACAAGACTCTAACTCAACTCGTGGCAGACTTTGCCGATGCAAAGAAAAATATCGATAGCGTTAACGACTATGCTCTATTTTCGTTAATGTATGTTGAGCACGGAAACCAAAAGACCATGATTAACAAGCAGACCATGAAAGCAGCAATAGTACATATCGGATTCGCAGTAATGAGCATAGGAATGATGTTGCTGATTCTAGGGATTAATAATGGCGGCATAGAAGGAAGTGCCGGCACAGAGAATCTTAAATTCGATTTCAAGACCGGCTCCACTGGAATTGCAGTGTTTGTGATTGGGTCTGTGATGGCCACAGTGGGCGGCATTCTTAAAAACGAATATAGCTCTTCTACGATACCAATGTACGAAGGCGCAGGAAATGAACAATATGCCAAGTCCGTAAATGCATATAAATCATGCTTTACGTCTAAGTCTGAAAATCCCGAGAAGTGCTTTGCTGGTATTTTCGAACAAATAAACAGGAGTAATTTGAAATGAAAATCTCTCTTGTCACCGTATTTGGTATGCTTTTCATCCAAGGAGCTTTGGCTTCTGTAACGTATTATTGCGAAGATGGAAAGCTATATACTGAAGCAAGAAGCAAAGACCTCACTTGTCACCCCATAAGTGACTCAATAGTGTCTTGGAAAGGTGGGGGTAATGGTTCTACTGGCAATGGCGGCACAACTACCCTCCCCGTTGCTAGTAGCGGTGTGCCGGGTCGCGCTGGCGGTGGTGGCTGTGGGTCTAATGCAATATGTGGACAAAACGCTTTTGTAGCTTCGGATCAAGCCGCCCAAGGTGAAACACCAATAACCGGTGGTGCTACACATCACGTATTCCCGAATAGTGGCTCCCCCCATGTTCCTGGATATGGAGATGGTGGCTATGTAAATACTCTCCCTGGAGCAGGAGGCTCGGGGAGCGGAAGTCCTGGAAGCAATAGCTCAGGAAGCGGTAGCTTTGGAAATGGTAGTTTTGGCGGTGGTCGTTGGTAGGGGCGTCGAGTAGACCGGTTTCTCTCAATGAAGTCTTCTCCATCGTTATTATGCGGATGCTTTGTTGGACGCTTCGCCGCACGCGGCTACTGCGAAGGATACGAGGATAAAGCAAATAGGGGACAGACCACGGTTTTTTGATCGATATGACTGATAAACTGTGGTCTGTCCCCGTTTTTTGTTGTGCCGTTTTTTGTTTTTTGATGGTGAAAGGGAGGAGATACTGGTGTCG
>JBAYVP010000014.1:0-34587 GCA_041674485.1 Sulfuricellaceae bacterium | reverse complement strand
TGGGAATCTCGCATCCCATCATTGATCGTGAAAATGTCAAAAAATCATCAAGATGTAATGCTCCCCATCATTTAACTTGACCAAAAATGCCCATTTCTACATCACGATAGATGAACGTACTCACAAAGGCAGCTTTATTTGAAAGCGCATTTCGTACCGCTTCCAAATCTTTATTTTTAATGGCAACAGCCAGCCCGTTATAAGCACGAAGCATTTTTTTCCGCAGATTGGCAGCTTCATCTGTTTTTATGGGCGTTGTATTTTTTCCAGCGAGGGTTGACTCCAAAAGGAGACGGGTGTTGTTGCACTCGGTTACTTTATCGACAGCGGGGTGGGCAATAATTTCCACGGATGGTTTTGGAAACGCATTGAAACGGATTTCGATGGATTCCCATATCCGGTCAGTTTCGGCGGTGCAGTTGAGTAGCGGCCAGAAACGAGCGCCTTTGAGATTGTTGCAATGCCCGCAGGAGAAGAAAAGATTGCACCAGTCGTACTTTTTTAATGGATCATCTTTGTGAGGTTCGAAATGCTCCACTTGAATGGATGTGGGTTCATCATCCTCACAAAGATAGCATTTCCCATGAAAATCGGCTTTGAGTTGTTCATAGACCAGCCCGGAACGATAGACGTTCATATTGTCGGAGGCTCGCGCTTTATCAAGTAGCGCTTGAATTTCTACTGATCCATCGGTTTTCTGGAAAAAAATCATAGAGCGGCTTCCTTGGCCTGGAGGAAGTGGAGTTGCGTCACAAGTTCCGGAGCCTGTTCATATTCCAGAAGGTCAAATTGTTCACGAAGGACATTGAGCTCGTTTTCTTCATCAACCGTTCGGGTTGTCGATTTTGAAAGCGCCATGTAACGCGCAACCATGTGCTTACTTTCAGTAGAGTAGAGATCGGAGTCAAAATAATCTTCCACTACGGAACTCGCCGAAAGTGGCGCCATGTGCTCCCATCGTTTCCGGCTTTCCAGGTCGAAGACCACGGAATCAGGCAAGGAAGTCAGCACGAAAGGAGAATGCGTAGTCACAATAAACTGGATATTAGGGAAGAATCCCGTCAGAAAAGGGAGAATTTCCTTTTGTAATTTGATATGCAGGTGAGTTTCGATTTCATCGATAAGAACGATACCCGGCATATCATAGCGGCTGGCCGTGACAGCTTCCATGCGCAGTAACAGCTCAGCGACAATCTGAATAATCGAAGAATACCCATCAGACAACTGGTCTACCAAGCTGAATGGCTCCCGACCGGGTATGTTTATTTTGAAGTCGAAATTATCAATATCGTAGTCAAGCACAAGCTGTTCGTTCTGGAAAAGCTCACGAAATTTGGTTGTGACAACATCCAGCCAGTTTTCTATCGCGGCGACTCCGGCGCTATCCCCCTTCCGTTGAAGCAAGGCGGCGCGATTTTCCTGGTTAACCAGAAATTGCAGGAAACGGGAACCTAGCGATTGAGCATTGACTTCAATGGGATTGACTTTAGGCAAGTCGAGTTTCTGCGCGCCGTTGACAGGCTTTATCTGTGAAACACGCTTTGCTTCAAAAAAGCATATCAGGAATTCGCCCCTGTGATAGGAACTCACCAGTTCAAGAAGGTTCGAAATCTTAGGGGTGATGGGTTCAAAGGGAGCAAGCGTCCCTTCAATATTTCGTATATCATTGGTTATATAGGATATCTGAGCATGTGATTGAGCCTTTTGCTCAACAGAAAGATTTGGGTTAGCCAACTTGCTCTGGAGCGCGGAAATCTCTTGCTTCCAGCGGGCGATATTGTGCCTCCACTCATCCACCTGAAGAATATTTCGACTCGGAATACCTTTAAGATATTCTTCAAGAAACCGGAGAACCGAAGTTTTGCCGCAGCCGTTGGGTCCGGTAAGGATCAGGTGGCGTGGGCGGGAGTCATCAATCTGTATGGTTATATCCGTAAGATGGCGAACCTTGTTGATTGTGATGGACTGGATAAATGGCGGTGCGTTATCCATGGATGCTCCTGATGTCTTGATATTCGGTCATGTAGCCAAGTGGGGCGGGCACGTGCGCTTACGCGGAAGTTATTGCGTTGAGTCGCGTAGCTATTATTCAAACGGGTTAATCAACTCAAGACCGCAATCCTCGAAATCTTTGATGTTTCGGGTGGCAACGGCAAACTCGTGGGTGTGAGCGATGCTCGCAATCTGCCCGTCCGGCAGGCTCATGGGATGACCAATTTCCTTGCGATGCCCCATGATTTCGGCATAGGCACGGGCGGCAGAGAGCGTAAATGCCAGCACCCGTTCCTCGAACGCTTGCGCGATGAATTGCTCGAAGCGGTTTTGCAACTGTCGGCGGCGTTGGCCTTCCGGCAAAATACGCAGGCCGTAGCCGATTTCCGCCAGTGTTACGCTGGTGACGAATAACTGGTTTGAATCCTGGTTATTCAGCCAGTTCAAAACTGCCGGCGCTGGCTGCGGGCGCATGGCTTCCGAAATTATACCTTGCCTCGCCACAATTTGGCGGTTTAGCCACGTCTCGCGGGATGCGATGCAAGGCGCAAATTGCGCCGTGTGGCTTTACCACACAAGCAATTTGCAACGCAGCAGCGCGCCCGCGAGGCGATGGATAAACCGCCAAATTGTGGCGAGGCAAGGTATATATTGGTATCGACGACGATCATCAGGCGAAACTTGGCGGCTCGTGTGGCGTATGCTGCGGGAGTTCCAGTTCAACCCCGGATTCGGCGCCAAAGAACTGTATGGAAAGGTCGCCCAGTCTTTTGGGAGTGGCAAGCGCTTGCCTAAGTATGCGCCGCGCCTCTTCTTCCATCGAAACGCGGTGATGGGCGGCGCGGATGCGCAGGCGCGCGACGGTGTCGTCGTCCAGTTTGCGGATGCTCAGGTTCTCCATTTTATTTCCTCCGATTTGCTATCGTGTGCAGGCATTGTATGCCTGCGTCTCTATGTGAGCAAACAGCGGTATGCCATTGTAGATAGCACAAACAAGTAGAGGCGCAAACAACGCGCCTCTACGGGGGGTGATGCCGCCCGAACAGCGTCCGGGCAGTTTTTACGAAAGCCGGCTAAATCGCCGCCAGCGCCGCATTGAAGGTTGCGCTGGGGCGCATGGCCTTCGAGGTTTTTTCAAAATCCGGCAGGTAGTAGCCGCCCATGTCCACCGGTTTGCCTTGGGCTGCGATCAATTCGGCGTTGATCTTGGCCTCGTTTTCCGTCAGCGCTTTTGCCAGAGGCGTGAAGCGCGCCTGGACATCCTGGTCCTTGGTTTGCTCGGCCAGCGCTTGCGCCCAATACAGCGCAAGGTAGAAATGGCTGCCGCGGTTGTCCAGCTCGCCTACCTTGCGGGACGGCGATTTGTTGTTGTCCAGGATTTTGCCGTTGGCCTGGTCGAGCGCTTCCGCCAGAACCTGGGCCTTGGGGTTGTTGAATTTCTGGCTCAGGTGCTCCAGCGACACGCCCAGCGCCAGGTATTCGCCCAGCGAATCCCAGCGCAGGTAGCCTTCTTCCTGGAACTGTTGGACATGCTTGGGCGCGGAACCGCCTGCGCCGGTTTCGAATAGTCCGCCGCCGTTCATCAGCGGGACGATGGACAGCATTTTCGAGCTGGAACCCAGTTCCAGGATGGGGAACAGGTCGGTGAGGTAGTCGCGCAGCACGTTGCCGGTCACGGAAATCGTGTCTTTCCCCGCACGGATGCGCTCCAGCGCGTGGCGCGTGGCTTCTTCGGGCGTCATGATGCTGATGTCCAGGCCGCTGGTGTCGTGATCCTTCAGGTAGCGCTCCACTTTCTGGATGATCTGGGCGTCGTGCGCCCGGTTCTTGTCCAGCCAGAAGACCGCCGGGGTGTTGGATAGGCGGGCGCGGCTGACGGCCAGCTTGACCCAGTCCTGAATCGGCGCATCCTTGACCTGACACATGCGGAAGATGTCGCCCTGCTCGACGGGTTGCTCCAGCAGCGCATTGCCGGCGGCGTCAACCACGCGCACCGTGCCGTTTGCCGCCATTTCGAAGGTTTTGTCGTGCGAGCCGTATTCCTCGGCCTTTTGCGCCATCAGGCCGACATTGGGGACGCTGCCCATGGTTTTCGGATCGAACGCGCCGTGCTTCTTGCAGTCGTCTATGGTCGCCTGATAGACGCCGGCGTAGCAGCGGTCGGGAATCAGCGCCTTGGTGTCGTGCAGCTTGCCGTCCGGCCCCCACATCTTGCCCGATTCGCGAATCATCGCGGGCATGGAGGCGTCGACGATCACGCTGTTTGGCACATTCAGGTTGGTGATGCCCTTGTCCGAATCGACCATCGCCACTTCCGGGCGGGATTGGTAACAGGCTTGGATGTCGGCCTCAATCTCGGCTTTCTGCGTTTCCGGCAGGGTGGCGATTTTGGTCAGCAGGTCGCCAAAGCCGTTGTTGACGTTGACGCCCAATTCCTTGATGACCGCAGCGTGTTTTTCGAATACGTCCTTGAAGAACACCGAAACGGCATGACCGAACATGATGGGGTCGGAGATTTTCATCATGGTGGCCTTGAGGTGCAGGGACAGCAACACGCCTTGCCGTTTCGCGTCCTGCATCTGCGCTTCGTAGAATTCGCGCAATGCGCGGCGGCTCATTACGCAAGCGTCAATTACCTCGCCAGCCTTAAGGGTGGTCTTTTCCTTGAGCACCGTGGCCTTGCCGTTCGCGTCGATGAATTCGATGCGCACCGGGCCGGCCTCGGCCACCGTGGTGGATTTCTCGCTGCCGTAAAAATCATTGGCGTCCATGTGCGCCACATGGGTTTTCGAGTCGGAACCCCAAGCGCCCATCTTGTGCGGGTTCTTGCGCGCAAATTGCTTGACCGAGGCCGCCGCACGGCGATCCGAGTTGCCTTCGCGCAGCACCGGGTTGACGGCGCTGCCCAGCACCTTGCCGTAGCGCGCCTTGATTTCCTTCTCGGCGTCGTTTTGCGGCGCATCGGGGAAATCCGGGACTTTATAACCTTTTTCCTGCAACTCCTGAATCGCTGCCTTCAGTTGAGGAACGGAAGCGCTGATGTTCGGCAGTTTGATGATGTTGGCTTCCGGCTTGGTTGCCAGTTCGCCCAAAGCGCCGAGTCCATCGGGCGTCTTCTGGCCCTCGCTCAGGTTCTCGGGAAAGTTGGCGAGTATACGTCCAGCGAGGGAAATATCCCTGGTCTCGACATCAACGCCGGCCGCCTTGGTGAAGGCCTGAACGATGGGGAGCAGGGAGTAGGTCGCGAGCGCCGGCGCTTCATCGACTTTAGTCCAATAAATTTTCGGTGTGGTCATGTTTATTCCTCTTCAATGTATGAATTACGCGAAGCGCCACCCTTGAGCGGCGTTTCGCGCTTAATCCGTTATTAAGCCGCCTGTTGGCTGGCGAACAGGGAAAGCGCGCCGCCGGCGCGGATCATCGGGATGTCTTCCTTCCCTTGGGCAAGTTTGAGGGGAATCTCACCCACGCCGCTGACCACCAGCTTGAGTTGACCGCTTTCCAGGGCGGAGGTGTCGAGCGAGACTTTAGCGCCTTGTTCGATGCGCTCCAGATCGGCCGGGTTTTCGAAGGTTAACGCCAGGATGCCGAAATTGGCGAGGTTGGCGAGGTGGATGCGCTCAAAACCCTTGGCTACGATGGCGCGTATGCCCAGGATGCGCGGGCACAGGCCGGCGTGCTCGCGGGAACTGCCCATGCCGTAGCCGTCGCCGGCCACCAGGAAGCCATGGCCGCCCGCGTCGCGCACAGCCGCAGCTCTGGTGCTGAAAGTCTTGTCGGCCTGGATGAAGGTGGCTTGCTTGGCGTACTCGTCGGCGTTGGAACGCAGGGACAGGTATTTGCCGGCAGGCTGGATCAGGTCGGTGGTGACTTCGTCGCCGAGCTTCAACATGACTTCGCCTTCCAGCTTGTCGGGCAAGCCGGTCAGCGTCGGCAGCGGCGCGATGCCGGGGCCGTAATGCATCACCACCTTGGCGGCTTCTTCCGGCGGCAGCGGCGCTTGATAGGAAGCCATATCCACGACCGGTGGGACACGCTTAATCAAGTCGCCGCTGATCAGATCGCGCGGGTCGGTGAGTTTTCCCATCACCGCGCTGGCGGCTGCGGTGACCGGGCTGACCAGATGCACGGCGGCGCTCTCGGTGCCTGAGCGTCCGGCGAAGTTACGGTTGGCGGTGGACAGCATCACGCCATTGCTGGGCGGGCTGAAGCCTTGGCCGATACACGCGGAGCAGGCATTTTCCATGACCCGCACGCCGGCGGCGTAGAAGATTTCGATATAACCAGCCGCCGCCAGTTGGCGGGCAATGGCCTGCGAGCCGGGGGCGATGGCGGTGTCCACCTTGACTTTCTTGCCGCGCAGCAATTCGCCGACGCGCGCCAGATTTTCATAGTTGGAGTTGGTGCAGCTACCGATGAACACCGCGTCCACCGGCATGCCGGCGTGGCTTGCGACCGGTTCCATCGACTTCAGCCGCGGGTATAGCGCAATGGTCGGAACGAGCTGTGACAGGTCGATTTCGACGGTGCGGCTATAGGTTGCGCCCGCATCGGCGACCATGGTCTGGAAGTCTTGGGCGCGCTGACGGCCTTCAAGGTAGGCTTTGGTGACTTCATCCGATGGGAAGATCGAGAAGGCGACGCCGCCCTCGGTGCCCATGTTGCAGATCGTGGCGCGGTCGGTGACGTTCAGACTCGCGAGTCCCGGCCCGGTGTATTCCAGACAGATGCCCTTGTTGCCCTTAATACCGATTACCTTGAGCACGTTCAGGATCACGTCCTTGGCGAGCACACCGGGATGCAGCGCACCGGTAAGATGGACTTCCACCACTTCCGGCATTTCGATCTTATAGGAGGTGCCGGCCATCGCAAAGCTTACGTCAGTGCCGCCCGCGCCCATAGCCAACATGCCCATGCCGCCGGCATTGGTGGTGTGGGAGTCCGATCCGAGCACCGATTTGCCGGGAGCCGCAAAGTCTTCCAGAAACACGCTGTGGCAGATGCCGTTGCCGCCGCGCGAGAACCAGCAGCCATATTTCTTGGAGAAACTTTCAAGGTAGCGATGGTCGTCGCCGTCGATGTAGCCGACTTGCAGGGTCTTGTGATCCACTACGATGACCGCAGTGGTTTTCACCCGGTCCACGCCCATTTTCTCGAATGCGAGCGCGGCTGCGGTACCCGTGGCATCCTGATACAGGGTATGGGTGAACTGGATTTCCAGCGGTTGACCCGCTGCGGGAAGTTGAGTGGGTTTTCCGGCGGCGTTGGCCAGAAGGATTTTCTGTGCGACATTGAGTGCGTTCATAGGCTCCACCATAGTGAATAGGTTGGGTTGATTGCATAACCGCCAGCTCGCGTATATCTCTTGAATTCCTCATGCCGCCTATGGGGGAGAGGAGAGTGAGTGTTACGACCTGAATGGCTACCGATTTTTTAAAGCGTGATTACATAAGTAGCAACAAAAGTCAGACATTATTCAATGGTTCGCAGTCAATCTCGTATGCCTCAATCAGATCACCGACGACCGCAACAAGAGAATAAAGTGGGTGTTTCGCATCGTCGCGGACAATATCAAGAAGACTGTTCAGTAAAGCGGTCGCTTGCTCGTAGTCGGCTTCAGTATCTATGTGTGCAACAGGAGCCACTGACTGAAGGTTTTTCCAAGCAGGAAGCAGTCGCTGAAAATCAATCACGGCATTCATTTTTTCCTCCAATCGTTACGGTCATACTCTGCATGGGTCATCACTTGGCGAATATACATCCGCTGCTTATCGTAGTGAACAACCGTCGCGATGCGGTATCGGTTGCCACCCACATCAAACAGCGTAAACCCATCCACATAATCAGCCGAACCAAAGGTCTCACGCAAGGCAGGAAAAGAGACCGCCGTTAATTGACTTGCCTTTCTGAACCACTCGTTCAGCATAGGCTTAGATTCCGGGTGAAGCTGCCAGAACTCTCTCAACGGTCTTTTTGAAATTATGCGCATTTCTTCCGGTTGGTGCATGGGAAGCATTCTACCTTACGGCCCCTTCCTCAAAACAATCCGAATCTGAATCCCTTTAGGAAATCCAAGGCGCAAGGTAATGTAGTGCGCCAATTAGCGAAGTGCATTGCACCGGATGCATTCATTCGGCGCAATAACGATTGTGCCCTACGCGGCTGCCGGGTTAGAGCGCATGTGAACTTGCAGGCTTGAGTTCAAACTTGACCTCGTATTCGAAGAGGCTCACGTTTGGAACAACCGTCACAGAGCAGCGTAAGTTTTCGCTGATGGACTTCGCTACGATTACTCCGCGAACTTTTTTCCCCCGTCCAATAGTTTGGGTAATCCACCCCATATAGCGCGTGAGTTGCCCAATAGCATGGTCGGGACTGCGAGCACGTTTTAGCTCGAACACCACAAACTGTTCCTCATCATCAATCGCCAGGATGTCGATTTGCCCAACAGCAGTTGGATACTCAACCCCATCTCGACCGGTTGGGTCTACATAGAGCCGTAAGCGTTTTCCTTCAACTGGAATTGCTGAGAGATTCTGGGCGAGGAAATCACGGAGCTGGTACTCAAGTACGAAGGCCGCTACATTTTCTTCGGTGTCGTCACCTTCGCCTTCTTCTCCAAGCACTGCCTCAACGGTAGTTTCCAATTGGCTGTAACCTGGCTTCATCAGATGCACTTCGGTTGCTGTTTCTGGGGCTGACCACCCAAGCTTCAGAAGCCCATCACGCAACCGATGAGAGGTGGCGGAGGTGGGATCAAGGCCGATAGGAACATCATCAGGATGTTGCCGTAGCCACTCCTTCATCGGGTGGACTTCGACGCCACCATTTTCCATTGGAATGACAACGCGAAATCGCTTCATGAAGACTCCTGTGGGCTAACGTTCAAATCAAGGCGCTACGCACTTTTGCGCAGTCCCACTCGAAATGCAGGCGGTAGGCTGGAGGAGGACACGAACCCCAGCACAGCGGTGGCAAATCCGCTGGGGTTCGCAAACTCACCCCAGCCTACGCTTGCTGCAACATTGCTTCATCACGCTTCAAGCCGCCAGCGCAATTTCACGGTGGTTACCCGACGTTTCGAGAATCAGGTTGCCATGGTCTTCGGCAAGTTGTTCGTTGGCGTTGAGCAGTTCGATACCATAGACGGTGCCATCCGGCGCGATGTCAACGTTCATTTCATCGCTGATCTTGATGGACGTAACCGTGCCGCGCTTTTCATGGAAACGCATGTATGCGATATTGTATTTCGGGTCATAGGTCAGTTTTATGTTCGTCTCCTGTCAGAAAAATTTGACGATTACGGTGATGACCAACCAGCCGTTTTCTTCCACGGCGTAAGCCTCGATTTGCTTAATAGTATAGTGCTTGCCGTTCCATTCCCCCGTCGAAAGAAAAATTCCGGCGAAATCCGGTGCGGCCATGCTTTGCGGGAAACCGTTCGCCTCCCTCCAGCGCCGCCCGAACTTCTTCTTCATCCGCACCCCTTTCGGCAAGGCGTTCCAAAGCATGGGGGTGAAGTCTTATTTCCATTTGCTTTGTGTGTAATTCGCGCCTTATGCTTGCCGAAGGATGCTTTTATGCGTTTCGAAAAAAATTCCGTTAAGAAACGTGACTGCATTGCGAAGCTGCGGTGCGTGTATCCATATTTCTGCCACGGTTGATGTGGTCGTCGATTTCACCGGCGCAGCCCGCCATGCGACCGAACAGGAATGCGGTGAAGGCAGCCATTTCCATTGAGCTTTCGCTCAGCGTCCCATTGCGGAAGCGTGTCCAGAGCAGCTTCAACAGCATCGTGGCGATGATCGCATCGATATTGACGCAGAACACGTTCTTGGTCACGCCGGTGTCGAACAATGCCTGTACCAGCGCCTTGTAATAATCGTGGAAAACGTTTTTCTCGCCGCGTTCCTCGAACAGCCCTGCGATGTAGACCTCGCGCGGGTCTTTGTTGACCACATGCCCCTTGAAAACCGGGTGGTTGACGCCGGGGATGTTGCGCACCGGCTGGCCGAGCGCTTTTCCGGCTTTCTTTTCTTCGCCGAAGGTTTTCGCGAATTCCGTCGCCATCGCTTGCAGGTCCAGGCCGTGGTCGGCTGCGCCGGCATCGGTCAGCGGTGTTTTGCCGAAGCTCTCGATCAGGAACTGTATGCCTTCGTAGCCGTTGCCGCCGTGGGCGAAACCGGTGTGGGTGAGGAACCCGATCATGCCCTTGTTGATCTGCACGCGCTCAGGCGATTCCGGCCCGTCGGCGGATACCGCGCCCTTGCAGCCTTGCGCCGAGATGGTGCCGACGCCGTTGGAGATAATCAGCCCCAGCATGACCTGGAATGGGAACAGGGTCGCCGGTGTGGGACGTTCATCAAGCAGGGAGAGGAACGCCATTTCGGTGACGCTCCAGGATTCCAGCATTTCTTCGGTGGAAACGCCGCAGAACATGCCCGGCTGGTGTTTCTTGCCATCGGTCGCGGCGCCGATGATCACCGCGAATACGCGGGCGTACCACGGCAGATTGCGCACCGTCAGTTGGGAAATGCGTTTGCGCATCAGCGGTTCCCAGGCGATGGTGGTGGTGAGTGCGGCGGTCACCGCATCTGCGGTTGGGTGGCCGTTCAGCGCGCGCAAGTAGCGCACGAAAGCCGATTTGCCCTGGCGCTTGTCAAACGCTTTGAACATTGCTTCGGCCAATGGATCCGGCGCGCTGCCCAGCAGGGTGGCGAGTTGTTCGGCGCTGGCTTGAGCGGGCGCAATCGCTGCCTGTTCGTCGTCGCCGGTGTGCAGGCCGGAATGGGCGAACAAGTCGATCAGGGTGTCGGCAGCCTGCCGCGCCCCATCGACGCGCTTAGGTCCGAGCAGCGCGATAGCTGCGCTGATCGCCGTGTTGGGGGCATTGCCGGCTTCGCGCGCCGCATCGGCCGCCGCCAGCATGACTTCGCCGTGCAGGTTGACGCGCGCCGCCACCGCCAGATTGAATAGGGTGTTATCGTTGGCGTCGTTGAGTTCGCGCACCAGCGCCAGGCACAAGTTGGATTCCAGCGGCTGTTTGGCGGTGTCGAGAATCGAGATGCCGTTGACCTTGGTGATCTGGGTCTTGGGGTCCATCACCGAGCTTCCCGAGCAATCCTTCATGGATTGGCGCGGGAAAATCGCGCCCACATGCTTGAGCAACTCGGCGATCTGCTCGTCGTAGGGCGACATTGCCGTGACTATGGGTATGTCCAGTTCCGGCGGCAGTTTCAGCCCTTGGTCGTCGCCAAACCAGGGTTTCAACTCCAAGTTGCCTTCCGGCGGGAAGTCCCGCTCTACGGCGTTGAGTTGCATCACTGCGGTAAGCGCCAGCGGGATGTGGGCGATGTTGGTGACTACCGCGCCCATTTTCGAGCACACCGGCTTTTCCGGCGTGAAGAGGTCGGTCACGCCGAATTTTTCCATGAACCAGCGCTCTTTGGCCAGCGCGTCATCGCCCGATCCGGCAATGGCGCCGGCATGGCCGACCGCGCGTGTCAGATTCGCTTTCCAGCGTCCCACCACGCAGGCCACCACCGGCTTTTCAAAGGTGACCGACTGCTCGTAATAGCCGCCCGGCTCGGTGTACAACACCGCCGCCTTGGTGCGCGCGTCGTTGGCCATGGCATAGGCGAATTCGGGCACGGCGTAGTGGATGTAGACATCCTTGCCGCTGGAAATCAGCGTCGTCGTTCCCCAGCCGCCTATCGCCAGATAGTTGGCTATGGTGGTGGTGAAGTTGCCGGAGTTGGAGAATATCGCGACGGAGCCTTTGCGCAGGGATTCCGCCGGCTTGTCGCCGCCCAGCGCGCCGCCGATGCGTACATGGGTCCAGGAATCCGCCACGCCCAGGCAGTTGCCGCCGAAGATGTCCACGCCGCGCTGTTGGCCGAGCGCCCTGATCTCGCGGGAGTCATGCACCGAAATTTTTTCGGTAAGGATGATGACTTTCTCGACATCGGGGTTGATCCGAATCAGTTCGGCGACGCCGTCGCGCACCGCAGCCGGCGGCAGATAGACCACGCCGACGTTGAATTTGTGCCCGGCCTCCAGGCCTTCGCGCACGTTGTTGTACACCGGAATGTTGCCTGCCGGCGTCTCCAGGACTTGTCCGCTACGCCCCGGCGAAGTGCCGAAGACCACATTGCCGCCCGAATAGGTGTGGCTCACCGGCGTCACCGAACGGGATTCGTTCCCCAGAATGTTCAGCACGCAAATACGATCATCTTTGGTCGCAATATCGGCCAAGGAACGAATGCCGACGAAGTATTTGAAATTCTCGATACCAGGCTTTCTCATCGTTACACCTTTAATGGTCTAAAACATCGCCCCTTGAGGGGGATTGTTGAAATCATGCAAACACGTAGTTGTCCGCGTGGGCACAAAAAACGTGCCCACCCTACCTGACTTCCACAAAGTCTGTCTTCTGTCCTCTGAAATCAGGCGTCGGCTGGCAGACCCAGCATCTTTGCCACTTCGGCGCGGCCACCGCTTTTCATCCAGCTATTCGCTTCCTGGGCGTAATTCACCACGTCGGTCATTGCGGAGTCGAAACCGAATATCCGGTAGGGGATGCGCAATGCATCGAGTACATCCTTGAAAGCGCCCATGCCGCGGATCACGTTGGGGCCGCCACGACCGATAACTACGTAAACCGGTGTCGGTCCGTGCTCGCTGAAATAGTCGCGCAATGCGTCGGCCATCGCCCGGAAGGTGACGAAGATGTCGGTGTTGTTGGCCTTGCCGCCGATGACGAACAGCACGTTGGACTGCTTGAGATAGTATTTGAGGCAGATGCGCATCACTTCCTTCATCTTCGCGTAGGGC
Organism: Sulfuricellaceae bacterium; assembly: GCA_041674485.1. Classification (GTDB taxonomy): domain Bacteria; phylum Pseudomonadota; class Gammaproteobacteria; order Burkholderiales; family Sulfuricellaceae; genus JAGXQV01. The sequence continues at coordinate 21,762 of JBAYVP010000014.1, read as the reverse complement.
GGATTGCCGCCGAAGTCGGAAGAGATGATCGCATCGTTGCCCAGCACCTCGGAAACCAGGGAGTTTGCGCCGCCGCCGAAGGTCGGCGCCAGGATGGTGCCCTTGTCGTTGATCACATAAACGTCGCTCTGCCCTTGATAGGTGCGCAGTTCGTTGATCTCCTGCTCGAAGTCGTTGACTTCGGTGATGAACTGGTCGTCGGGCAGGTTCAGGCGGCCAACGCGTGGATCGTCGCGGTCGAAACCGCACTTGAAGTCGCAAGCCACCGGCAACAGATAGCCGGGACGGTTCTCCGTCATGCGGATGGGGTTTAGCTCCAGCGTTGACATGCCATAGTGGTGGAATAGATCCCACAGTTTCGGCAGATACTGCACCAGCGGCGATACGATTTCGCGCGGTGCGCCCAGGTCGGACAGCGCATTGGAGATCACGAAGGAGGTGAGGCCGGTCAGCGGATCGAACGGGATTTCGACGATTTGGGTCTTGTCCAGTTCCTCGATGTCCATTCCGCCGTGATGGGTGAGTGTCATGACCGGCGCACGGTAGCGCGTCGAGTCGGTGAGCGAGAAGTATATCTCGTATTCAGCCGGGACGGCGCCCTCGAAAGTGACGCCGCGCGACTTGTAGACGACATTGCCGGCTTTATACTCGACAAAGTAGAGACGCTCTTTTTCGGCCAGCGCCGCCTTCAGATTGCCGGCGCGACCGATCAGACCGGACTTGCCCTTCTTGCCCACGCCGCCCTTAAAGATGGGCTTGACGAAGACCGAGCCGCAACGTTCGATCAGGGCATGGATTTCATGTTCGCTGGCTTCCGGCCCGAGCACCGCAGCAGCCGGAAATTCGACGATCTTGAGCATCTTTGCCCCGTAGAGCATTCCACTGACATTCATAGTTTCCTTACCTCCCCCATTAATCGAATCCCGGTTGGTTTAATGCCGGGGATCATTTGCAAACTTAGGGGCGCATTGTTTGCGCCCCTGTAGGAGCGACCTCCCGGTCGCGAATTCACTGGTGCGCGACCGCAAGGCCGCTCCTACGCTAATACTCTTCCGGCAATTCCTTCAGCTCAGCCCATGAAAAAACCGGCCCCTTGACGCACACGTAATCTTTGCCGACATTGCAGCGTCCGCATTTGCCGATGCCGCACTTCATTTTGTTTTCGATAGTGGTGTAGATTTGATCGTCCGCGAACCCGAGTTCGCGCAGGTTTTGGATCACGTATTTGATCATGATCGGCGGCCCGCAGGTGATCGCAATCGCGTTCTCGGACGAGGGCGACTTGTCCATCACGTTGGCCGGCACGAAGCCGCAGAATTCGCTCCATCCTTCTTCGGTCTTGTCCACGGACAGGTGAACGTCCACATCGCCGCGCAGTTTTTCAAGTTCCGTCTTGTACATGATGTCGCGCGGCGAACGCCCGCCGTAGAACACCGTGATGTTCTTGAAGTTGGCGCGTTGCGCGACCGCCGTGGTAATCACCGGCCAGATCGGCGCCAAACCGCAGCCGCCGCCGATGAAGAACAGGTTCTTGCCGCGCCAGTCGTCCACCGGGAAGCTGTTGCCGTAAGGGCCGCGTATGCCTACGATGTCGCCCACTTCCAGTTCGTGGAAGGTGGTGCTGACGCGCCCCACGCGCATAATGCTGAACTGCTTGTATTCCTTGATCAGCGGCGAGGAGGCGATGGAGATCATCATTTCGCCGCGACCGAAGAGCGAGAGCATCGCGCATTGGCCGCATTCGTGCTCGAATGTCTTGCCGTTCACGGGTTCGATGCGGAAGGTCTTGATGGCGCGTTCGCCGCCCACCTCCTCCTTGATGTAGGCGACGCGGGCCAGTTCTGGAAGATAAATGTTATCCGGCATGTTCGACTACCTTGTTGACGACTGAGACGATATCGATTCCGACCGGGCATCCGGTGATGCAGCGACCGCAGCCCGTGCATTGATGCATGCCGAAATTCTCGAAGAAATATTGAAACTTGTGGCATACCCGCTGGCGCAGCCTGGCACCGCTGTTCTCGCGCGGGTTGTGGCCGGACGAGTGCATGGTGAAATCCGGGAACTGGCAGTTATCCCAGGTGCGCACCCGGCTGCCCCTCATCGGCGCAGATCCGGTGACTTCGTCGTTGATGTCGAAGCAGTGGCAGGTCGGGCACAGGAAGGTGCAGATGCCGCAGCCTATGCAGGCGCGCGCCAGTTCTTCCCACAACGGCGATTTGAAGCTGGCCTTCAGTTTGGCCGGCGTCTCATTGGGCTTGTCGATTGCGCGTTGCGGGTGAGCGACGGCTTGCGCATGTACTTTTTCGACTTGTGCGCGGTCGTTCGCCGCCGGCTCGGCGAGCAATCCACCGGCTGCTGCGATCAACGCCTTGCCGGCCTCGGTGACGGCGGTCACGAAGTAGCGGTCCTCCAGATCGGTCAACAATACGTCGAGACCATCACTGGAAATTGGCGAGCCGCCGACCGACAGGCAAAAGCAGTTGGCGCCCGGCGGCTGGTTGCAGGCCAGTCCCACATAGACGATATTCTTGCGGCGCGACTGATAATAGATGTCTGCGGCATGGTCGGAGAAAACCTTGTCCATGCGCACCGTGCCTCTGCCATCGCAGGGGCGCACGCCGAATACCGCGCGTTGCTTGGCATCCGGCAATATTTGCGTGAGCCGGGGCGCTTCGCCCTTGATCTGTTCGAACGAGAAAAACACTTCGCGTTGCGGAAAAGCAAGTCCCTTGGGCGGCTGGGCGGTGTTGGTGTGGTCGAGGCGGATAGCCCCGCTGACCGGTCGGTACGCCCAGACGCCGTCTTCCAGCGCCGGCGTGAGTATCTCCCAGCCGGTTAGCGCGTTGATCCAGTCGTCAATGCGTTTTTTATCGAGTATCTTTTCCATGCTCTTACCTAAGGGCTATTATCTTATGAAGCTACCGGGGTCTTCGTCACGGAAAGAGCCTACCAGCGACGCACCTCCAATGCTTGCTCCCGGCTCATAGCCGAAACGTTCACGCGCTTCCCGTTCCATTTTGTTGTTGAGTAGCCGTAGCGGGATATTGACCGGGCAGACGCGTTCGCATTCGCCGCAATCCACGCAACGACCGGCCAGGTGCATTGCGCGCGTCATATGGTAGGTGATGTTTTCCGAGCGCGTTGCGGAGCGCTCTATCCAGCGGATGCGATTGGCTTTCTCCTCGGCGGTGGTTTGCGCCGTGACCGGGAAAGTGATGCTGTCCACCACGCACTCGTCGCAGAAACACATCGGGCATACCGAGCGGCACGCAAAGCAGCGTATGCAGCGGTCGAACTGGCGCTCCCAGTAAGTCCAGCGCTCAGTTGCACTGAGTGTTTCGAAACGCGCCAGAGCGGTAAACGGGGCAGCCAGTTCGCGCCCGGTCTTGTTCTCGCCGAGCACTGCATTGTGTTCCCTGGGGAAAGGCTCGCGGCATTCCAGGCAACGATCCGCCATCACGTCGCGTGCAGCCAGGCGTTTTTCGCCTTGCACCGTCGTAAAGACATAATCGTCGCCATCAAAGACAGCGTTCGAAGCTACCGCGCCATTCAAGTGGACGGCCAACTTGCGTTCGTCCACTACGCCTGTGCCCTCGCAGGAAACGCCGATGATGTAAACGTCTTCGCGTTTGAAGTAGTGCTCCTGCATCAGCACCACGATGGCGCGGGCATCGCATCCCTTGGCGACAATCGCGATAGGCAGCCCCGGAGCAGCGCGGTTGTGCGCCAGGAATTTGCGGTCTTCGACCAGATACAACGCCAGATTGTGGACGCAAGTGGGGTCCCACACCAGTTCATCGGCCTCTTCGGGGCGGGTGATAAAGGCAGGTTCGGCGGCCATGCCGCGGCTGCCGCGTCGGAAACCGATCACGGCGCGCGCTTCACCCTTGGCGAGGAGATCGCGCGCGGTGTCGCGTAGGTCCTGTAGGTTGATCATAAGTGCTCAGCCTCCGGCTTGGTGCGACTCAATTTTTCTTGCGGTCCCAGCGGTTTAAGGTCGGCGACGAAATCCTTGATGACCTGGGCATATTTTGCGCCCTCGGCGGCGGAAACCCAGGACATGCGAAAGCGGTTCGGTTCAACGCCGATGAATTCGAGCAGTTCCTTGACCAAGTGGATTTTGCGCCGCGCCAGGTAATTGCCTTCCATGTAATGGCAATCGCCCAGATGACAGCCCGACACCAGCACGCCGTCCGCTCCTTTGTTAAAGGCCGACAATATATACATCGGCGAAATGGCGCCGGTACACATTACAGTGATCGGCGTGGCATTGGCCGGGTATTGGATACGGGAAACCCCGGCCAAATCACTGCCCGCCGACGAGCACCACTTGCACAGGAAGGCGATGATTCTGGGTTCGTATGCTTCTTGTTCCGACATCTATGTTCCTTCGTTTATCCGTTCATCACGCCAATAATTCCAAGAGAACCGCGAGGTTTTTCTGTCCTCTGTCCTCTGTCCTCTGTCTTCTGTCCTCTGAATCACGCCAAACATGCTTCGATCATTTCGAAGACCTGCATCTGCGTGGCATTCTTGACTTCGATGGCGGCGCGCAGGCAGGTGGCCGTGCAACTGCCGCAACCTTCGCACAGCACTTCGTTCACCAGCGCCTTGCCGTTTTCCAGGCGGATTGCATGGTAAGGGCAGGCTGTGACGCACATCTCGCAGCCGGTGCAGTGCGAACTGCGCACGCGGGCGACGGTTGGCGCATGGCTCAAGGTCGGCTGCGACAGCAGCGCGATTACCTTTGCTGCTGCAGCGCCGGACTGGGCGACGGTTTCGGGAATGTCCTTGGGGCCTTGGGCGGTTCCGGCCAGGAAGATGCCGGCGGTGACGCTTTCGACCGGTTTCAGCTTGGGGTGGGCTTCCGCCAGGAAGCCGTCCTTGTCGCGGCCTATCTTGAGCACCTTGGCAATATCCGCCGTGCCCTTCGAGGGTTGCATCGCCAGCGCCAGCACCACCATGTCGGCATCGATCTCGACATTCTGACCGGTGAGCGTGTCGGTGCCCATCACCTTGATTTTTTCTTTATCCCGATAGAGCTTGGAGACGCGACCGCGCAGATATATCGCGCCATCGTCTTCCATGGTGCGCTGCACGAACTCTTCGTAACCCTTGCCGCCGGAGCGAATGTCGATGTAGAACACGTAAGCGCGGCCATCCGGTACATGATGTTTGTAGAGGCTGGCGTGTTTGGCGGTGTACATGCAGCAGATTTTCGAGCAGTAGGCGCAATGCTGCGCGGGGTCGCGCGAACCGGCGCACTGGATGAACACTACATCCTTGGGCACTTTATGATCCGAGGGACGCAGCACATGGCCGCCCGTCGCACCCGATGCCGAACACAGGCGCTCGAACTGCAAGCCGTCGAGCACATCCTCGACCTTGCCGTAACCGTATTCGCCCAGGTTTTCCTGGCCGTACAGGTCGAAGCCGGTGGCTACCACGATGGCGCCCACTTCCTCGGTGAGCGTGATCGGGCGCATGTCGTAGTTGATCGCGTCGGCTTCGCAGACATCCTTGCACTTGCCGCAACGGATGGGGTTCAACCCCAGGCAGGCGCTCTCGTCCAGCGTGTAGCTGGCGGGTATTGCTTGCGCGAAAGGAATGTAGATTGCGCGCCGGGCGGTCAGGTTCAGTTCGTATTCGTTCGGCACGACCACCGGGCAGACCTTGGTGCAGTCGTCGCAGATTTTGCACTTTTCCGGGTCTACGAAGGTGGGCTTCTTGAGGACTTTGACCTTGAAGTTGCCTACGGAGCCGGAAACTTCCTGCACCTCGCTGTAGGTCATCACATTGATGTTGGGATGACGCGACACTTCCACCATTTTGGGCGACAGGATGCACTGCGAGCAATCCATGGTGGGGAAAGTCTCGGACAGTTGAAGCATGTGGCCGCCCAGCGTGGCCTGCTTTTCGACCAGAATCACTTCCAGGCCGGCGTTGGCGATGTCCAGCGCCGCTTGGATGCCCGCGATGCCGCCGCCGACCACCATGACCTTCCGGGTGACGGGGACGGCTATCGGTTCCAGCGAAAGGTTGCGTCCCGCGCGGCGCACCGCGCTACGGGAAATCTTGATGGCCTTTTCGGTGCCTTGGGTTTTATCCTTATGCACCCAACTGCATTGCTCGCGGATATTGGCGATTTCGCAGGTGAAACCGCTGATGCCCGCGCGACTGGCGTTGTCGCGAAAGGTTTTCTCGTGCAGGGTCGGCGAACAGCAGGAGACGACGACGCTGTCCAGCCGGTTTTCCTTGATCGCCTGGATCACCGAATTCTGACCGGGGTCGGAACACATGTAGACGTAGTCCTTGGAGAAGACGACGTTTTCCTCGCCGGCCATCTCCTGGGATACTCGGGCCACGTCTACCGTGGCGGCGATATTGTTGCCGCAGTGGCAAACGAATACGCCGGTGCGCTTTTTCGTCATGTGGCGGCTCCTGCGGTGTTCAGTGCTTCTATGCCGTGGTTGTAGCCTTTCTCGAACGCCTTGATGTTGATTTTCAGGAAGCGGTCGGGGACCAGGCCGGGCAGGGCTTTTTTCATCGCGTCGCTGGTCACCACTTTGGTTACTGCGGTGAAGAAGCCCAGCGCCACGAGGTTGGTGAATAGCCGGTTGCCCAGTTCTTCCGCAAAGCGTGTCGCAGGCACGCGCATCAGCGCGAGGTCGGGATGCTCGCCACGCAGTTTCACCAAGTCTTGTTCGACGATCAGCACGCCGCCCTTGGGCAGTTCGCTGTAATATTTGTCGTAGGCTTCCTGAGAGAGCGCAAGCAGTATCCCCGGTTGTGTGATGTAAGGATAGAGGACGCGATCGTCGGAAACCACGAGCTGCGCGGCGCAGGCGCTACCCCGCGCTTCCGGGCCGAAGCTCTGGGTCATGGTGGCGAATTTGTCGTCGTACAGGGACAACGCCTTGCCGGTGATCAGCGCGCAACGGATGATGCCCTGGCCGCCGAATCCTGAAAACCTGATTTCCTGGGTACTCATTCGTTCGCGCCCACTTCTTCTGCCTGCATGGCGGCCTTGCGGGCGGCGATCCGCTCTTTCTCGGCCTTTTCCTCGGCTTCCCGCTCGGGTATGGTTTTGCCGTAAAGCTGATAATCGTCGCCTACCAGCTTGACGCAACACTTATCGACGGCTTCCAGATAGGTGGGCTTGATTTTCTCCACGAATTTGCCGATTACGATTTTGCCCTGATAGTCGATAGCCGTTTCACGCGTGTCGCAGCCGTGCTTGAGGACGGTGTTTTCCTGATAATGCTGCAACGCATCGACGCCGTCGCCGAGACGGTTGCGGCGCAGGTACAACGTGGTGCAGGGCGAAATGATCTCGATGAAGGAGAAACCCTTGTGAACCAGCGCTTCCTCTATCGATTGGGTGACGTTGCGCGCATCCATCGATGTCCAGCGCGCGACGTAGGTGGCGCCGGCGGCGTCGGCCAGGAAGGGCAGGCTGAACGGATATTCGTAGTTGCCATAGGGCGTGGTGGACGCGATGGCCGTAGACGGCGTGGTCGGCGTCACTTGACCGCCGGTCATGCCGTAGGTGAAGTTGTTGTTGCAGATGACGACCAGTTCCATGTTGCGCCGGGCGGCATGGATCAAGTGGTTGCCGCCGATGCCGGCCAGGTCGCCCTCGCCGCTGAATACGACCACCGTCAGTTCGGGATTGGCCAACTTGACGCCGGTCGCAACGGGGATCGCGCGTCCGTGCGTGGTATGGATCGAATCGAAATCGACATAACCCGCAACGCGACCGGTGCAACCTATACCCGACACGACGACCAGCTTCTTGGGGTCTATGCCGCTACGCTTGACGGCCTCGGCAAAGGCGTTCACTTCGGAGCCGATGCCGCAGCCGGGACACCAGATATGCGGCATCCGCTCCATGCGGAGCGTGCCGGACATGGGACTGTCCTTTTTGAATTTTCCGATATCCGTGGTCATTTGTTTGCCTTTCTGATGGCGTCCAGGATTACCTCCGGGTCATGCACTGCGCCACCGCAGTGATTGACGCTGATAACCGCGCATTTTCCGTGGGCGCTGCGTTCTACTTCGAGCACCATCTGTCCGTAGTTGATTTCCGGCACGACGATAGCCTTCACCTTGCCCGCCAGTTCGTCGATGCGCTTCTCGCAGAACGGCCAGATGGTGATGAGGCGTAGCGACCCGACTTTGATGCCTTCCTTGCGCGCATCCTGTATGGCCTTGACGGCGATGCGGGAAGTGATGCCGTAGGACACCACCACGATATCGGCGCCATCCACCTGATCTTCTTCGAGACGGATGATCTTGTCGGCGTTGCCGTTGATTTTTTCCATCAAGTGGGTGACGACCACCTTGCCTTGCTCGGCGGTCATGACCGGATAGCCGCGCTCGTCATGCACGAGTCCCGTGATGTGGAAATTGTATCCGTCGCCCGCGCGCGTCATGGGATGTCCCCCCTGACAATCGAACTTGTAGGGGCGGAAGTCTTCCTTGGGGCCGCTGTAATTGTTGCGCGGGACGACTTGGATCTGATCCGCCGGCGGGATCACGACTTTTTCGTGCATGTGCCCGACGGTTTCGTCCGTCAGGATAATAACCGGCACCCGGTACGTTTCCGACAAGTTGAAGGCTTCAATGGCCAGATCGAAGCATTCCTGCGGGCTGTCCGGCGATAGCGCGATGATGGCGTTGTCGCCGTGCGGGCCGTAGCGCGCCTGCATCATGTCCTGCTGGGCGGTCAGCGTGGGCAGGCCGGTTGACGGGCCGCCGCGCTGCACGTTGGCGATAACCATAGGCGTCTCGGTCATCGCGGCCAAGCCGAGATTTTCCGTCATCAGCGAGAAGCCGGGGCCGCAGGTGACGGTCATCACTTTTTGTCCACCCCAGGCTCCGCCTATCAGTGCGGCGATGGAAGCCAGTTCGTCTTCCATCTGAATGAACAATGCGCCGACTTCAGGCGCGCGCTCGGCGAAGCGCTCGGCGGTTTCCGTCGAGGGCGTGATGGGATAGCCGGCAAAGAACCGGCAACCGGCAGCCAAGGCGCCCTCTGCGAGCGCGTGGTCGCCATCCATGAAATGAGGACCGGCGTCGACCCCTTTAGGATCTGCGGTAACTGTTTTCACTATTCTGTTTCCCCTTTACTTGCGTTAGCTCCAACATAACGCCCAACTAGTGGGCATCAGGCGATTTCTCTGAAATTTCGTTTGCGACATCGGTTGTCACGAAGATCGAAAACTCCGGGCAAATCATTTGGCAATATTTGCAGTCGTGGCACTTTTCCGGGTTCTTGGCATAGGGCGGGTGATAGCCCTTGGCGTTGTAGTCGGTGGAAATATCCAACACGTTGGTCGGACAGAACTGCACACAAAAGCCGCAACCCTTGCACCAGGCTTCGTTGATGTAAACCGTGCCATGAATCTGTTTGAGATTGTTAAAAAACATAGTCGCCTCCCTCAGTCAAGACCGCGAGCGGCCAGAGCCGGCTTCGGGTCGATGTTGTGAAGGTCGAAGCGCAACGCGGATTCATCGCAGCCGAGGGCCAGCGCCATCAACTGGGTGAAGTAGAGCACCGGCAGATGATGGAAATCCGGGTTGAGGCGGCGCGCGTCATTCTGGCGGAAATCCAGGTTGAACGCACACAGCGGGCAGCTCACCACGACCATATCGGCTTGCTCGTCAAACGCCGAACCCATGATCTTGTCGGTGCGCTCGGCGATGATTTCCGGTTTGTCGACCGTATGGTACGCGCCGCAACACTCGGTTTTCTGCGGGAATGGCACGGGGGTTGCGCCTAGTGCGCGTATCAGGTTTTCCATGACAACCGGGTTTTCCACGTCGTCGAAGGCGACTTCCTTCGGGCGCACCAGCAGGCATCCGTAGTAGCAGGCGACGCGCAGTCCCTTGAGCGGTTTTTTCACTTTCCCGGCCAGCTTGTCGAAGCCGATCCGGTCGCGCAGGTATTCAAGCAGATGCAGCACATCGACATCGCCCGCGTATTTGGTTTCTTCCTGGTACAGAAACTGGTTGATGGTTTCGAGCGCGTCGGCGCGTTCCTTTACGTCGATATTGGCGCGCTTCAACGTGTTGTAACACATTGCGCAGGAGGTCATGAACTCGCTGGCCTGGGCTTCCTTGACGCGTATCAGGTTGGTCACCGGCGCCACCCGGTGCATCACGTCGTCGGAGGAGAGCGCATGCACTGTGCCGCAGCAGTTCCAGCGCTCCAGTTCCTCGACTTCCACATCCAGTTCCGCCATCGACGAAACGGTGGACACGTCGAAATTGCGCGCATGATTTTTTAGGGTGCAGCCGGGATAATAAATGAGTTTCATCGGATTATTTTCACTTCCCATCAGGAGGTCTGTTTGCGCAACGCGCTGATCATCGCTATCGGCGGCAACTCGCCGCGCGCCTCGGGAGACAGCTCCTGGATTTTTAGGTGGTCATTGCGCTCGCCGCTGCGCAACACGGTTTCGCGCAACGCTTCGATGATTTCGGCGATTCGGACATCCTTCGGGCAACGCGAGTTGCAGGTCAGGCAGGATACGCACAGCCAAATGGAGCGCGCCGCATGCAGTTGCTCTTTCATTCCCAACTGCGCCATGCGTATGAGCTGGTTGGGCAGCACGTCCATATGCGCCGCCATCGGGCAACCGGCGGAACATTTGCCGCACTGGTAGCAGGCCAGCAGTTTTTGACCGCTGATCTTCTCGACCTGGGCAACGAATGCTCTATCGGGTCGGGACGAAGAAAATTTTAAAGTTGTATTCATACTCGCTCGTTTAGAATTTTCCGTCCATACGGAATTCCGGGCTGTCCAGCCACAATCCGACGTTCAGCACGCTATCCAGTTGCGCCTGAAAGTTGTCATATTGAAAATTCTCTTCTTCTATCATTTTTGCGATCAGACCGGCGACTACGGCATCTTCGGTGTGCGACGCCAGGCTTTTGTACAGGTGTATGACTTTCCTCTGCATTTCCATAGCCATGCGTAAAGCCTGGGTGTCGTCGGCCACCACCCCATGTCCGCGATTCGCTACGGTGGTTTCCATCTCACTGACCACTGCGGATGGGTTGACGCTTGCCGTTTCCTCGGCGACCAGGCGTTGCCACTCGCCCGCGCCGATAATCGCGCTGAACAGCGTGTGCAGGTCTTCCATGCGCCCGTTTTCTTCTTCCGCCAGGCGCTGAAACATTGCTTTGCCGCGAGCATTTTGGGTTATCCCGGCGGCGTGGCGATAAAAATGCTCACCGCCCAATTCGAAGCTGAGCGCCGTGCGCGCCAACTCGATCACTTTGTCGTCAATATGTGCCATTGTTTTTCCGCCGTCGTTCCTGCGCCTTTAGGCAACGGAACTTTCCTCTTGCAGCCGGTTGCGGATCACCGATGCGCCGGGCAGGACATTGCCGGTGCGCGCCAGTTGGCGTTTTTTGACATCCTGCGGGGCGTAGGACGGTAACAGTGTCGGGGTCACCAAGTCGGTTTGCACACCGGCAGCCGCCAATTCCTTTTCATAGCTGTCGAGATGCGCGAGGCTTAGCTTGCCGAGCTTGACGTTCTTGGCGTATTCGCCGGCATATTGCCCGGCGCGCCTGCCGAATACATTGTAGTCCAGCACCGAGTTGCCCATCAGCCGGTTACGGCCATGGAGTCCGCCGGAGGCTTCGCCGGCCACGTACAGGCCGGGGATGTCGGTTTCGCAGCGCTCGTTGATTTCTATGCCGCCGTTCTGGTAGTGCAGCGACGGGTAGATCAGCATCGGCAGTTCCGTGATGTCGATGCCGTACTGGATGAACTGGCGGTACATCGCCGGGAAGTGCCTTTCGGTATAGCCCTCGCCGTGCAGCATGTCGATCAGCGGCGAGTCCAGCCACACGCCGAAACGTCCCGACGGGGTTTCGACGCCGCCGCCGTTCTGCACACATTCGCGGATGATGGCCGAGGCTTCGATGTCGCGCGGTTCGCGCGGGAAGACGAAGAGTTCGCCGTCTTTGTTCAGCGGCTGGCCGCCCGCGCCGCGGATCGCTTCGGTGACCAGGAAGCCGGCGATCTGCTCGGGAAACGAAACCCCCGTCGGGTGGTATTGGACGGAGTCCATATACATCAGTTTGGCGCCGGCGCGGTAGGCCATCACCAGCCCGTCGCCGGTGGCGCCGTAATGGTTGGTGGTGTCGAAGCCGCGAATGTGCAGGCGACCGTAGCCGCCGGTGGCGATTAGGGTGGATTTGGCCTTGACGGTGAAGAATTCTTCGCTGTCCATGCTGTAGAGTATGGCGCCGGCGCAACGTCCTGCATCGTCCATGATTAATTCCACTGCCGGCATGAATTCCTTGATGTCTATCATGTCGGGGTGGTTGCGCACTTCGTCCATCAGGGTGCGCATAATCATCGCGCCGGTGTAGTCGCGGCACGACACCATGCGTTTGAAAGAGGTGCCGCCGCCGTGGCGCACCTGGATTGAGCCGTCTTCTTCCTTGTCCCACACGACACCTAGGTCTTCGAGCCACTTGACCACGCCGGGGCCGTCTTCGGTGAGCGCTCTGACCAGTTCGGGCTTGTTTTCGAAGTGGCCGCCGCCGATGGCATCCAGGTAGTGTTTAGTCGGAGAGTCGGTGCGCGATACGGCGGCTTGCATGCCGCCCTGGGACATCATGGTGTTGGCGTCGCCCATGCGCAGCTTGGTGGCGATCATTGAACGTATGCCATGCTGTTGCATCGCGACCAGCGCGGCATTGCAACCGGCGCCGCCGCCGCCGATAATCAAGAGGTCGGTTTCGAAATCGGGATGGTCCAGGTCTACTTGCTCGCTACGCAGCCAGGAATGGGATTCCAGCAGGTCGGCGACTTCGGTGGTGAGTTTTTCGCCCTTGTTGACGCCGACGCGCACTTGCCGCAACGCATCGGGTTTGAAGTCGGGATGGAAATCTTCCAGCACCTTGCGGCGCTCGTCGGCATTCATCGGCGGGTAGACCGGCGCGGGCTTCCTGGCCAATTCCAGGCGGGCGGGCCGTGTCTGGACTACTTTGCGCAACGATTCTTCCATGTATTCTGGATACATCTGATTCCTCTCAAGTTCTGAGAACAACGGACGGGGAACAGAAGACAGAAAATTATCTCGCGTGAGCCGAGACTAACTCTGTTTTCTGTCTTCTGTCCTCTGTCTTCTGGTAATTATTCCGTGTCCCGTGCGTAGTAACGTTCGGACAGGGCTTCGCGCCCCATGGTCATCAGTTCGGCGTATTCTGCATCGTATGCGCCTTCTTCCACTGCTTTGACGCGCTCCGCCAGTTCGGCGCTGTCCTTACGCAGGTAGCGACCATACAGGCGTTTCGCCAGGATGCCCATCAAGGGCTGGGTGATTTCGGCCGGGCAGCGCAGCATGCACAGGCCGCAGACGACGCAGTCGAAGGATAAGTCCATCACCATCGCGATGTCGCCGCGTTTGGCGGCCTGGACGTAATCCATGACCTGCAATCCTTGCGGGCAGGATTTGGTGCAGGTGCCGCAGGCGACGCAACGGAACACCGTCGGGTACATCTGCTGGATGGCGCTGACATTGGGTTTGAGCTTTTCGATGTCGTAGATCGCTTTTTCGGCGGGCACCGAGGGGATCTGCGCCAGCGTCATGCCTTCTTCGACCAGCGTCATACATGCCAGGCCGGTGCGTATCTTGTAATCGCCGGGCAGGCGATAGAGGGTGGCGCAAGCGCCGCAATAGCCTTCGCGGCAGCCGGCGCCGCGGATAATCTGGTGGCCGGCGTATTCGATGGCGCCCATGATGGTCGCCTCGGCGGGCACCCGATAGGCTTTGCCCATGATGTACACCGTAATCAGGCGTTCCGCCGCCGCTGCCTGTTTCCCGGCGGCCTGTGAAGCCGTCGGACTGTTCGTTGTTCCTGCCGGAACGCTCGTCATATGAACACCTTTTCTTGTTCCCGTGTCGGCATCCCAACCGTGCTGTGGCTGGAGCCGATGTTCTTTAATTATGGGTAGCCGGTCGGCTCCGTTGCTCGTTTGTCTACAGAGCGACGAAATTATAAAGGAGTTTGAAAGATTGACAAGAGGATTTGAAAAAAATGGACTAGAGGCTAGAGGCTAGAGGCTAGTAAAACCCGGCGCGTAGCGCCGACATTTCCTAGCCTCTAGCCTCTAGCCCCTAAGTAGCCTCATAAGATATTTACACCTTGCAACATTACCAACTATCATTGCGGCTCATTTTCCCGGTGCCGGCGTGATCGCATCGGATATTGCAACTTTTCCGACTTTAGGAGTTCCTTGATGGTCAAAGCCCCCGTTCGAGTCGCAGTGACCGGCGCTGCAGGACAGATAGGTTACGCGTTGCTGTTTCGCATTGCCAGCGGCGAAATGCTCGGCAAGGATCAGCCCGTCATCCTGCAATTGCTCGAATTACCGATGGAAAAAGCGCAACAGGCATTGAAAGGCGTGATGATGGAACTGGCGGACTGCGCCTTTCCGTTGCTGATCGACATGATAGGCACGTCAGACCCGATGATCGCCTTTAAGGATGCCCAGCAAGCCTTGCTGGTGGGCGCCAGACCCCGCGGCCCGGGCATGGAGCGCAAGGACTTACTGCTTGAAAACGCACGGATTTTCATCGAGCAGGGCAAGGCCATCGATCTTGTCGCCGCGCGCGATATCAAGGTGGTCGTGCTCGGCAACCCATCGAACACGAATGCGCTGATTACCATGAACACGGCCAGGAGCCTGCCCAGGACCAGTTTCACCTCAATGATGCGGCTGGATCACAATCGCGCCATCTCCAGGCTGGCGCGCCGCACCAGCAAACAAGTCACCAGCATCGAGAATATGGTGGTGTGGGGCAACCATTCTCCCACCATGTATCCCGATATCCGTTTTGCCACCATAGACGGCAAGCACCACGCCGACCTGGTGAACGATGTGGCCTGGTTCAGGAACGAATACATCAGCGAAATCGGCAAGCGCGGCGCTGCCATCATCGAAGCGCGCGGGCTTTCCTCCGCGGCTTCCGCAGCGGTCGCCGCGATTGACCACATGCGCGATTGGAACCTAGGCTCCAACGGTCACTGGGTCACCATGGGCGTGGTTTCCGACGGCTCCTACGGCATCCCCGAAGGCATGATTTACGGCTTTCCCTGCACGACCGCCCACGGCAAGTGGGAAATCGTTAAAAACCTGGAAATCGATGAATTCTCGCATGAGAAAATGGATGTTTCGCTGAAGGAATTGCAGGAAGAATGGACGATTGCGTCCAGCCTTTTCTCGCCTGAAGTCGCACCGCAAAACCCGAAAGACCTGCTGCACCCCGCCGATGTGCTCTACGCCGGCGGACGTCCGTTTCCGTTGCTGGCCGCTTGCGAGCACTATGCCGGCAACAAGAAGCTGCTTAAGAAAGCGCTCCAGATTCAAAGCGAATCGCTGTCCAATGGACGCCCCATATTCGATATCACCGCCGACTGCGAGGATGGCGCTTCCGCCGGCAAGGAACGGGAACATGCGACTATGATCGCCGATCTGCTGCTATCCGACGAAAACCGTTTCAACCGCGTCGGCGTGCGCATCCATGATGTCACCCATCCTTCCTGGCGCGACGAACTGGAGATCATCATCAGCCGCGCCGGGCAGCGCGTGGCCTATGTCGGCTTGCCCAAGCCGGAGTGCGCCGACGACGTTCAGACGCAAATTACGGCGCTCGACGAACTCAGGGAGCAACACGGCATTACCCGCGAGATTCCCGTCCATGTGCTGATCGAGACCCCCGGCGCACTACATGAAATATGGAAAATCGCCCGTTTGCCGCATATCGAAATCCTCAACTTCGGCATTATGGATTTCGTTTCCGAGCATCATGGCGCGATTCCTGCCTCTGCGATGCGCTCTCCCGACCAATTCAGCCATTTGTTGATCGTGCGCGCCAAGTGCGAGATCGTCGCTGCGGCGCTGGGCAACGGCATCGTGCCCAGCCACAATATCACCACCGAAATACGCGACATGGACGTGGTGCGGGAAGACGCCCGCCGCGCGCGGATGGAATTCGGCTTCCTGCGCATGTGGAGCATCCACCCGAACCAGATATTGCCCATCGTCGAAGCCATGCGCCCGAATTTCGCCGAGGTGAGCGAAGCGGTCACTTTGCTGATCGCCGCCCAGAACGCAGACTGGGGGCCTATCCAGCACGAAGGCAAGTTGCACGATAGAGCTTCCTATCGCTATTACTGGGAGCTTTTGCAACGCGCCCGCTCGACGGGAATGGGCATTCCGGCGGATGCGCTTCGGCGGTTCTTTTCCTGAGAGCGTTTGCGCCGGACCTCAATTCTGCGGTAACGGGTGATGGTCGGGAGATTTTCATCATCCATCCCCCGTCCCCCATCACCGCATTTTGGCTCCGGTTCGGGTTCATTTACGCATGACCATACGCAATTTCAGCGCCCAGGCTTTGCTGGCGCTGTCTATTTTAATCGGGGCGCCCCTGGCGGTGTCTGCCGATGGTCAGCCTGTCGTCTACCCGATCCTGGTAGAGGGCATGTATGGTTTGGTGGATGGACAGGGGCAGCTCGTCCTGCCGCCGGAGCTTGAAGACATCCGGGATTTTTTTGCCGAAAAATGGGCGCCCGCCAAGAAGGGCGGGCTATGGGGCTTTATTGACCGCGCCGGGCAATTCGTCGTTTCGCCCAGTTTTCTGGATGTCGGCATGTACGCGGAGAATGGCTTGGCGCCGGCGCAAAACACCGACCCGGATTATCCCGATCCTGATCGCGCCCGTATTTTTTCGGCGTCGCGCTGGGGCTACATCGACCGAACCGGGAAATGGCGTCTTCCTCCCCAATTCGATCGAGCCGAACCTTTCGCATCCAACGGACTGGCTGCGGTCAGGCACGGCGACCGATGGGGCTATATCGACGGCCAGGGACATTGGGCAATTTCCCCGCGTTATTTCCGCGCCCGGAATTTCCAGAAAACCGGTCTGGCTGCGGTGGAAGAGGGCGGCAAATGGGGGCTGATCGACCGCCGGGGCAACTGGGTGGCGGCGCCCCGCTATCAAGCTTTGCACTATGACGAGAGCTTAGGCGACCTGAGTCCTTTTCACGATACGAACGGCTGGGGGTTCCTCGCCGCCGATGGGCGGGTTGCCATCGGTGCGCGATTCCAGGCGGTGAAACCCTTTCGCCAGGACCGTTGGGCTGCGGCCAAGCTGGAGGGGAAATGGGGCTATATCGACCGTCGCGGGGAATTCGCCATCCCGCCGCGCTTTAACGATAGCTCCGGTTTCGTCGCGGATCGCGCCGTCGTTAGGATAGCCGGAAAATTCGGCTATATCGACCGTAGCGGCGATCTCGCCATCCCGGTGGGCTATGCCGATGCCGAGCCGTTTTCCCCGGATGGCCGGGCGCCGGTCAAGTCGGAAGAGCGCTGGGGCGTCATCGACCGGCAGGGAAAATGGGTGGTTGCGCCGCGTTTCGAAAACATCGTCAAGCGGACTTTCGCGGCAGGGCGGCTTACCGCCGTTCAGGATCAGGGCTTCGCCACCTGGATGGATGCCGCCGGGCGCACCTTATCCCTGCGCCATCATTGCGGAACCACAGTGGTGCGGGATTTCGACGGCAAACCGATCTGGCCGCCCGATCTCGACCGGCAATGCGCCCGCTACAAGGCCGGCGAACATCCCCAGGCCGCCGCGATGGCCGACTATATGGCCGACCAGCTCGCCTGGAAAGCCACCCGCCAGCCGGGGCAATTTGTGCCGCTGGCTGATTTGCGCAAACAGTACGAAGCTTTGAGAAGCCCCTATGCGCACAAAGAACTTGCGCCGCAAATGGACAGGATCGCCCGCGGTCATCGGGACATACTGGAGCGCTTGCACAAGGCGCGGCGCATGACGCAAGCACAATCCGCCGAAGGTTTATCCATTGATTTCACCACGACGGATATGAAAAACCTCAGCGAGGAAAATGCTGAAATTATCGCTATCGGCATTGAGGTGCTTAACGGCCATCATTGCTCGACCGAGCGCTGCCGACTTCGTTTGCGGGTAAGTCCCGGCGCCCAGGAAAACGCCGTGCTGCGGATGCTGGAGATCAGGTCTTAGGCGTGGCCTTGTCCAGCCGTCGTCTCATTGCACCAGCTTGCTGCCGTCTTTCAGGACGAACCGGGCGCGGCGACGCGGGCCGGCACTTTGAGTTGTTGTTTTATCGGGAAACGACTAGTACCATGTAATATCATTTATTTCGCATTGAGGAAGATTGACTGGCAATTTACAACTTCGGATACGCGGATTAAGCTGACTCTCCTTTATCCGAAACTATTGTTGTTACGTGGTGCTAGGTTGAATGTGAGACTCCGCGCTTTCTGATGAATGGACTTCTCGCGGGCTGCGGCAATGTTGATAGCATTGAGCGGGAGCGCGACTTCGATGCGTTTTTTGGGAGTTTTGATGGGAAGAGCGGATATCAGGCAGCGTCCTGCAAAAAATGTTTGATAGTGGTGGCGTAAGATTCCCAACGGGTGGCTTCGATTTCACTCTGGAAGTATTCCCGGCGGTCCGCCGAACACCATGAAGCAAGCTCTTCAAAATCCCCGACCTTCATTTTGCGGTATTTCAGAGCACCTGATCTCAGGATAGACAAATCAATGGGTTATTGTATTTGGTCGGATTTATCTTGACCCGAAATTTCGTAGAAACGAATTTTATGCGATTGATTATGTTGTATTTTCAATTTTTCTGTTCAGTCAACCGTCTCAATTAAAATCCGCGAGATCAGGTGCTCTGTATTTAGAAACGGCCTTGGCTCTGGCGCCGACAAGGGAGCGATTATCCAATCCGAAAACGCGAATCGTTTCGATGGCACGGAGCTTGTCCTCGTCGTCCAAACCGTGCAGGGCACGAATCTCTCCAGACGAATGGAAGTAGAAATAGTGCTCAGGATCGTGTTCGTCGGGCTTGATAAGCTGGTCTGGATCGTAGGGCTGCGCCGACAAACGGTCTTTGTAGTGCCCGCAATGATCTTTTGAACCGCAGGCGATAAAGAGATTATGCCAATCGAAAGTAAGTTCAGGGTAACCCTCGGGGCAATTTCGGTTTTTTTGGCGGAAATGCTCAAGATGGCCTTCGTGCCGGATGGCGCCCTCACAATAAGCGCAACGTAAGCCATACTCGGCAGCGTCTTTGGAAGTGATGCCGGGAATGCCCTGAATCTGAAAAAGTGCGAAGCGCACCTGACGCTTGCAGACACCACTAAAGTCATCCCAAGTCTGGGTTTGATAATCGTATTCAGCCAGACAGGCGGGTGCAGCTACGGCGGAGCGATCCAGTTTATGCATTGCGATCAGTCCTGGGGATTCGATTTTTTACGCAGCTTGAATGCTTGAAAACGAATCAGGCGCTCTGCATCCAGAATGATCGGGTGCCTTAACCCGTAGAGTGCTAACAGTTTCTGGCGAAGCGCCAAGCCCTCGGCATCCTCGTATGTTCCTGCTTCAATCATTGCGGTGTAGTCGGCTAGCCATCCTGCTTCATCGACCGGAGGGATGGGATTGACATGCATCGCGTCATTCAGGGCAACGCCACTTTCAACGCCCTTGGTCTCCTGTTGCGGCGGGCTGGCATACCACGCGCCCTCTGCATCGCGACCGAGCAGGCGGATGTTTTCGCGTTTTACCGTGGTCAACACCTGTGGGCTGTGGGTGGTGACGATGAACTGAATCTTTGGAAATGCTTCCCGCAACTGCCCGACAACCATTTGCTGCCAGCGTGGGTGTAGATGCATGTCGATTTCGTCAATTAACACAACACCTTCGGTTTCTCTGGGAGCTTCGCCTCCGAGATGTGGATTCAGTCTGATACAGCGGTAAGCAATATCGCCAATCATGGCCAGGACGCTACGAATGCCATCACTGAGCATTTCCACTTTCAAGGTGCCGAGTTGTGGATGTCGCAAAACCAGCGATTTCTCGTGGCTATGACTGTATTCCAATGAATGCCATCCAGTTGTGGGCTGAAGAAAACAATCAATGGCATGGCGAACGGCCAGAATCGGGCCGTCCGCCGCGTGAACAGGCGCCTCAGCAGACTTGCCCTCCATGTAGTCCATCACCCGTTCGACATAAACAAATGTGGCCCATGTAAACCATTCCTTGAAATGTTTGTAGGTCGATGAGGGGTCTAGGCAATTCAAATAGGCGAAGGTGCGGATATAGAAGTCGGCCCCTTCTGTATCGTCTTTGCCGCGTGTGAATTCAGTCAATTTTTTCTGAGCCCAAAGGCGGCCTGTACCGTAGTACCCCAACACCGGCAAACTGGCTGACGACTGTTCTGGATCACGAATCCGGGCTTGCATCGCGGTAGCCCACTGTTTCATGGCTGCTGTGCCGCTATCGTCCCTGGTTTTGGTGAGGGGAGCCTCCTTATCTCGATAGCGCTCCCAAGTTTTTGCTTGACCTTCCCCATAATCGCCGAGAATGACGATCCGCGTGGGCAATTGGCGAGCCATATCGCGACTTGTAAGTCTAACCAAACGAACGTCGTCAACCCTGATGGCATTGTTAGGATCATTGAAGGAGCTGCGCGCGAGGTCGAAGCTGCTGACAAAGGGCCACAGTCCGATCCGTATGGCGTCAAGAACAGTCGACTTTCCTTGGCCATTCTCGGCGACGATTACAGTCAAGTTGGGATGAAAATTGATTTTCAGATGCTCAAAGCAGCGAAAATTTTCTAGGGTTAGTTTTGTAAGGTTCACTGGAACTCCTTTGGCTGCGTTGATCTAGCCCGGATATTTCATAAATTGCGTGCGCCCTCGCTGGTCTTTTGTTTCATAGGCGAATTTCGCTTACCCGTGAAGGGCGTCACCGCCATTGTAACGGCTTACGCCGGTACAATGGCGCGACAGTCTGGCGTATGAATAACTACGCCGCGCTATCGCAAAACTCACCTATGAAACAAAATCCGGCGCCTTACATCGCGAAATATCCGGGCCAACCCGCGTAAGGCGTAATAGCCCTTGTAGTCCACATAGGGCGCAATAACCAACGGGCATTGCGCCGGATGTTCGCGGCGCCGGTGCAATGCGCTACGCTTATTGCACCCTACAGCGCTAGAAGGTTATGCCGCCTGTGCCAGTTCCATGCGTATTTCCACCGTGTCGCACTTCACTTCCACCGCATTATCACCATTGCGCTCGACCAATCCCAAGTCAATCAGGCGGGCGATATCCGCATGGACATTCGAATAATTGCGCCCAGCGACTTTTGCCAGCGCATACACGCTCGATTGCCCCATGCCGCGCAAGGTGTTGAGCAAATCGAGGCGGGCAGGCGTCAACTCGGCAAACAAGGTGCGCGCCGATTCGAACGACAAGTGGTAATCGGGTTCCCGTCCGCGCTTTGCCTCCCTGATCTGAGCGCGTGCGACATTGAACACGGAACCCTTGCGGTTTACTTCAATGATGGCTTTCATAGCTTACCTCCAGTTTGTCACATCCCGCTCGAAATCATCCAACAGCGCATCCAGCGAGATATGCCTTCTCGCGGGAGGAAATTGTCCGGATTGGATTGTTCCCAGCGGGATGCAATGCAAGGCGCAAATTGCGCCGCGTGGTCACTCTCACGCAAGCAATTTGCAACGCAGCAGTGCGCCCGCTGGGGGCAATCCAATGAGTACGTTCACCTATCGTGATGTAGAAATGGGCATTTTTGGTCAAGTTAAATGATGGGGAGCATTACATCTTGATGATTTTTTGACATTTTCACGATCAATGATGGGATGCGAGATTCCC